>JAGNEZ010000010.1 GCA_018003015.1 Phycisphaerae bacterium
GTCCGGACCATGTACACCGCTCCGACGGACCGCCCCAGGGCCCGCGCGATTTCGGCGGGCGGGCGGAACTCGATGTCAAACTGCTCGACCACGCGGCGGTACGTCTCCGGGAGCTTGTCGATGGCCGACTTCATCATGGCAACCTCCTCGTGGCGGATGGCGCTACGGCTCGGCGTGGCCGACGAGCGGGTCAGCGTTTCCATCAACCCGACATAGGACTCATCGCCCGCCAGCTCGATGCGTTTCCGAGCGTCCGGTTTCTTGGCTTCCCGCAGTGCCCGTATGGCGTCGCACAGGTTGTTGCGGGCGATCCGCAGCAGCCAGGCCCCGAACGCGCCCTCTTCGTGCGGGGGGAAACCGCGGATGGACAAGAACGCCTCCATGTAAGTGACCTGCATGAGATCGTCGAGCTCGATTTGCCGCTGCCACCGGGGATCGATGTCGGCCCCCACCCGACGGCGGACCTCCGGCCCGTGGGCGCGCAAGAGGACCATCAGGGCTTCGTCGTCACCCTCACACGCTCGGGACACTAACTCGCTCTCCGCCTTGGGCATGAGCGTCTCCCTGCGAACGGCTGTCGTCAGAGGTGCCCGCCACTCAGGTGCTGAGACGTCTTCCGGAAATGACAAACTTACATGATATCTTTCGCATTTCCGGACCACAAGCGTGAATTCTCCCCTTCGTTCTCGCCTGATCTACTGGGGATTGCCCCCGCTTTGGGGCGGCCCGCAGCATCCCGCACGCGAGGAGGGTCTTCACCGGTCCAGGATTGCCTCGGATGGCAGACCTGCACGCCCCGGTCCAAGCGTACGGCTTGTACCGAATCGAGGACAAGGGCTCAGCTTCACCACATGTCAATAAGGAGGCTACTGTCATGAAAGCGAGAGCGTTTTTCCCAACCAAGCGGGCTTCCAGGCTGTTCGCAGGTGCCGTTGCCGTGCTCTTGGTCTCGGCCGCTTTCAGCGGCCCGGCCTGGGCCATCACCGGTGGCGAAGTGGACCAAAACAACACCTACCGCAACGTCGGGGCTATGGTGTACGCGCCACCAGGTTCGGAGCCGATCGTTGCTCACTCGGGAACACTGATCCATCCGCGCGTGGTCCTCACCGCCGGGCATTGCACAATCTACTCGCAGCAGCATCCGGAGTTAACCCCTGACTGCTATTTCAGCTTTGGGAAGAACGCTTTCGATCCCAGCACCTGGCTCGAGATCGAAGCCTTTATCACATATCCCAACTACGAGCCCATTCCCGAGCAGTCTCCGCACGACGTGGGCGTCATTATCCTAAAGGAACCCATCTGCAACGTGCCGCTGGCGAACCTCCCTTACGCAGGCTTCCTTGACGATCTCAAGAAGGCGAAGCTGCTTCGGCAGCCGGACCAAGGCGGGGCGCCCTTCACCGTGGCAGGCTACGGCTCGACGCTCGATCGGCCCCCGCCGGTAATCACGGCTGGCGATGGCTGGCGTCGGTTCGCCGATTCCGACTACCTCGCCTTGCTCCCCGGCTGGCTGCTGGCCCAGCAGAACTTCGCAACGGGCAACGGCGGCACGGGCTTCGGCGACTCGGGCGGGCCCGCGTTCTGGATTGAGCCCGACGGAACGCGTGTGCTCGTGGGCATCACAAGCTGGGGCGACCCGAACTGCGTGGCGATGAACTTCTACTGGCGAGTGGACATCCCCGAAACGCTGGATTTCATCGACTGGGTGATCAACACAGTGCTTCCGTCGCTCCCATAGTAGGGGCGGCCCTTCGTTTTTGCTGTTCGGTGCCACCCGCGCCGAGCATGACAACTGACATGGAAGGAGGTCATGCCCAGAGCGAAACTCAGATGCCGAAGGAAAACGTGTGAGACAAGTTTTGCATCTTTCGATCCCTGTATTCAGAAGGAGGCTGCTGTCATGAACGCGAAAGTGCTTTTCCCAACGAAGTGGGTTTCCAGGCTGCTCGCAGGCGCAGTTGCGCTGCCGCTGATTACGACCGGCTTCAGCGGCCCGGCCTGGGCCATCACCGGCGGCGAGGTGGACGAAAACAACACCTATTCCAACGTCGGAGCTGTCGTGTGGCTGCCACCAGATGGTTCGGGGCCGAGCGTGGGGTGTTCGGGAATACTGATCCATCCGCGTGTGCTCCTTACCGCCGGGCATGGCACGATATTCCCGGAGGAGAATCCGTGGGTTATCCCTTTGTCCTTCGTCAGCTTCGGCACGAATGCTCTTGACCCCTCGACTTGGCACGAGGTCCAAACGGTCATCACGCACCCCAATTACAATCCCCTTGCCTGGAACCAATCCTGCAACGATGTGGGCGTCATCATACTGAAGAGGCCCGTCAGAATCCGCAAAGTGCCGCTGGCCAAGCTGCCCGATGAAGGCTTCCTTGACGACCTGAAGACGGCGGGGTTGCTCCGCGAACCGGGCCAGGGCGGAGTGCCCTTTATCGTCGCAGGCTACGGCTCGACCGGCAACTGGCCCCCTCAGCCCCCTCCGGAGGTCGTGCCGGTCGACGGCCTGCGCCGCTTCGCCCACTCCGACTACCTCGCCTTGAGCCCGGGGTGGCTTTACACCCTGATGAATCCCGCCACCGGCAACGGCGGCACGGGCTACGGCGACTCCGGCGGACCCGCGTTCTGGGTCAAGCCCGATGGAACCCTCGTGCTCGTGGCTCTGACGGGCCACGGCGATCCAAACCTCGTGGCCATCAACGTTGCCTGGCGCGTGGACCTCCCCGAAACGCTGGACTTCATCGACTGGGTGATTAACACAGTGCTTCCCTCGCTGCCACGGCACTGACGGCCTGTCGCCCCTTCTGCCTGCTGAGACCCGTGCCCGGCAGGAGAAACGACACGAAAGGACGTGATGCCCGACAACCGGCAATCGCGACGCGGCAACGGGAGAGCAGGTTGCGGGGCTTATCGGGAAGATTGGAGATTCAAACTGAGGAACCCAAACACAAAGGAGCAATGCGATGAGACGTTACATGGTATGCGCCGTGCTCGCGGTAATGGCCCTCGTTCTGCTTCCCGGGCCGGCGACCGGGCAGACCGCAATACGAGTTGATGGCGGAAGGAGTTGGACCGCCGCCAGCGTCGCCGACCTGATCGCCGCCATCAACGCTTCCAACCTGGCCGGCGGATCGAACACCATCACCCTGGCGCGCGGCGCGACCTTCACCCTGACCGCGGTGAATAACACCACCAACGGGCCGACGGGGCTCCCGGTGATCGCCGCCAACAACAACCTTACCATTCGAGGCAGCGGCGCCACCATCGCCCGGAGCACGGCCCCGGGCACGCCCGCGTTCCGCCTGTTCGTTGTAGCCCCTGGGGCGGCCCTGACCCTGAAAAACCTGACCCTTGCCAATGGACAGGTAATTGGGGCGCCCGGCAAGGATGCCGGCGGTGGCGCCGTTTTGACTCTGGCCGGGGGTGCCCTGACCGCGAGCCACATGAGCTTTCTCGCCAACCAGGCCGTTGGTGGCGACGGCGGTCGTCAGCCCGGCGGCCTAGGCCTTGGGGGCGCTATCTGGAATCAAGGAACAGCCACCCTCAATCACGATACGTTCAACGGCAATCAAGCCATGGGCGGCGCCACCAGGAATCCTAACGGGCAAAAGATGGGCGGCTTGTGCGGGGGCGGTGCTGTTGCCTGTGGGAACCTCGGAACACTCACTGTTAGTAATTGCCTGTTCACCGGGAATCAGGCCATCGGCGGCCGCCGCCACTCTCCGAGCGCCGAGTTTGATGGCATCGGGTCTAGCGGTGCCATTGACAATTGGGGGACCGCCTGGATCACAGACAGCACGTTTACCGACAACCAAGCGATCGGCGGCCCCGCCGACGAGGGCGTCGATGGCGGGTATAGCGTGGGCGGCGCGATCGGCAGTGGCGGCCCTGCCGCCTACAGCCCCGTGTGTACCATCCAGCGCTGCACGTTCACCCGTAATCAGACCATCGCTTCCGACGCCGGCAGCCCCGGCAACATGGACGGCGCTGGCATCGGCGGCGCTCTCTCGAACGGGTTCTCGGAGGATACCTCGACCATGACCGTCACTGACTGTTCCTTCACTTCCAATCAGGCCCTCGGAGGCAACGGCGGCTTCGGGGGTTACGGCACTGGCGGGGTTCTCAACGTGGAGTCGGCCCTCTCGCTTGCCAGCACCTTGACCACCGTCGCCAACTGCACATTCACCGATAACCAGGCTGTCGGCGGCGGTATCGGAGGAGTGGGCGTTGGCGGCGCCATCCGGAACGCCGACTGGAACATAGACGACGGTTCCGGGGCGACCCTGATCATTTCGAACTCAACGTTCGAGGACAACGAGGCCACAGGCACACCAGGCGGCGACGCGGCTGACCCGCTTTGGAGCTATGGTTACGGGCAGAGTGGGGCCATTGATACTTCCGGAAACACGACCATCCTGAACTCTGCTTTCAGGGGTAACCGGGCCGTCGGTGCTGCGCTGAGACCCGACGCCGCACCCAACGACTTCAACACCGCATGCGTGGGTGGTGCCCTCGCAACCTGGGGGGGGACTCTGGACATCCGCGAAAGCAGCTTCGTGGGCAATCAAGTCATCGGGTCCGCTGGCAGTGATGGCGGTGAGGGGAGTGCTGCCCTGGGCGGCGCTATCGAGGTTCACAGCGGCCTTCCGGCGACCATCGTCAAGTGCCTGCTCTTCGACAACGAAGTCGTGGGCGGTGCCGGCGGCAGCGGTGCGCCCGGTGGCCCCGGCGTGGGGGGGGGCCTTGACGTTGAGTTTGTCCCGTGGGCCACGGCCATTGGCACGAGTACGACCCTGACCATTACAGACAGCACGATCCGCCACAATCGGGCTATGGGCGGTGCCGGGGGCGGTGCGGCTATGGGCGGAGGTTACGCAGTTGGCACCGGCGTCCTCTTCGGTGCTCCGGACACTTCCTCAGTCACACTCACTGGCGGAAGTCGGGTTGACCAGAACGAGCCGGACGACGCCTTTCAATTCTAATCCCGGCCCTCACCGCCCGCGCACGGCGGCGAGAGTGGAGACATGACGTAAGGAAGAACGCACGCTCGGGCGCCTGTTGTCCGAGCGGGCAAAAGAAAGGAACACGGAAAATGGAAGATCGACAAGCAGCCAAACGCAGTACCGTCTGCGCGGCACCGGTGGATGCCGCATTTGAGCGAAGGAGTCTGCCATCCATCGTTGTGCTCGTGATGGGGCTTGCGGCGTCCGTTCTCGACGCGGCGCCGCCAACGCGAACTCCTTACCAGGCCGTAGATCTGAATCCCGCCAGGCTTACTGAGTCGTGGGCCTCCGGCGTGTGCGGCGGGCAGCAGGTGGGCTACGGCTGCTATGGCCTGGCCAGCAGCTACTCAGTCAGCGCCATGCTGTGGACCGGGAGCGCTGACACCGCTGTGGACCTGAATCCCGCCGGGTTTACGTGGTCGGGCGCCGAAGACACGGACGGCGTGCAGCAGGCGGGCTGGGGCAGGGTGTACTACATGATTGGAGGTCGTTACCCATACGTCGCCCCGTACCTCGTCAACTATGTCCACGCCATGCTGTGGACGGGGAGTGCGGCCAGCGCCGTGGACCTGCATCCCGCCGGGTTCGCGGAATCGTGGGCCTATGCCATAGGCGGCGGGCAGCAGGTGGGTGAAGGCCGCATCTACCATTACACGCCAAAGAAAGGAGGCTCCTACGTTACGCAGTCTCACGCCCTGCTGTGGACGGGAACTGCTGCCAGTGCTGTTGACCTGCATCCCGTCGGGTTCACATTTTCCCTGGCCTGGGGCGTGGGCGGCGGGCAGCAGGTGGGTTATGGCTTCGTCCAACACAACACCAACAAGAAAGGAGGCTCCTCCGTCGCCCAGTGTCACGCCCTGTTGTGGACGGGAAGCGCGGCCAGCGTGGTGGATCTGAATCCTGCCGGGTTCACGGCCTCGGCGGCCCATGGTGTGGGCGGCGGGCAGCAGGTGGGCTATGGCACCCGCACAGACGGAACACAGCACGCCCTGCTGTGGACGGGGAGCGCGGCCAGCGTCGTGGATCTGCATCCCGCCGGATTCACGTCCTCACTGGCCTTTGGCGTGTGCGGCGGGCAGCAGGTCGGCTATGGCTTTGACGCAGACGGGACACAGCACGCCCTGCTGTGGGCGGGGAACGCAGCCGGCGTGGTTGACCTGAACACCTTCCTCCCGGCGGGATTCACCAACGCCGTGGCTACCGGCATTGACGCTGCCGGCAACATCGTCGGCTATGCCTGGAGTTCCGTCAACCGAGAAGACAACCATGCCTTCCTGTGGAAGGCAGAAGAGCAACAAAACAACTGACCATAGCTCGGGTGAGCGGCTTATCGAGAGAGGTTCCGTAGGAGAATTCACAGCACTCTAAAAAGGAGGCATATCCCATGAAAGCGCACAGCGCGGCCATTTTATTCGGCTTGGCCGTGCTTGCCGCCGTGTTGGCGGGGCCGGTCCAGGCGCAAGTCGGGCCACCGCCGAACGTGCTCGTACCGCCCAGCAACGCCAGGAATCCCCTGGAGCAGGGACTGCGGTTCCAGACCAACTACCGGGTGCTGTTGACGCCTGGGGGCGGCCTGGGGCCGGCCGGGGGCATGACGCCGGCGTAGATCCGGTCCTTCTACAACATGCCTTCGACCGGAGGGTCCCATGCCATCGCCATCGTGAACGCCTACCACTATCCCACCGCGTTGAACGACTTCAACAGTCTGCTGGCCGCCGCCGGGGTGCCGTTAACCACCCGGCAAATCCTGATGAGGCACGCTCGGAACACGGTCACCGATGACTACACCGACGTAAGCCTGATCGATCTTCGGGGAGCCTTGGCCAAGCTGCCCTTGGTTCCCCTGGATGATGGCCGGGAACGGCTGCGGGCGACGGGGACGCACAACGCCAGAAGTGCAGAGGTAACTGAATCGCCAGTTTGTGACGCAGTTTGTTTTACAGAGTACAAACCGGCACAAATCGGGGCATCCGCTGACGCATCGGGCGGGAATCTGTCTTCGCTGGATTGTGCCGCAACTGCTGAATCTGACAGGGCTTGTCGTTCAAAGTCAACGGCTGGCAAACTACACCGCGCAGGAGTCGAACCTGCAACCTTCGGCTCCGTAGGCCGATGCTCTATCCAATTGAGCTAGCGGTGCGAACTCATTAATTCATAATGACTTACACCCAACTCTGCGTCATCGGGGCAAGTCGTTAAGTTGACAAGTCGCGTTTCCAGAAGGCCCTTCTCGACCCGTTCAGCTGACCCGACAATGGGCAGTCCATATCCTCATCCGCATGGTCCAGGACAAGAAACGACGCCACCGCATTCCCAGACTCCCGCGCATGTCGGACGCATCCGATTGCTATGGTATATCATCTCGGGATGCCCATGGCAAGGTGTGCCAGGTCCGTTTACAGCGATCCCACGACGAATCCGAGCGGGAGTACCGTCACTGGATCCGGGCCAGCTACGGGAGGGACCGCGACGATGACGACGGAAGCACCCCGGAGCCCGCGACCAACCCGAAAATCGGGAACACCCTGCACGCCATCATCGCCGGCTACATCGCAGCCGAGCACGAACGGTTGCGGCCCGACGACGGTGAGCGCACCCAGGGAACGATTGGGATCGCGGAGTGCTGGGACAGGGCTTCTCACAATGCCCTGAATGATGCTGGCTGTGGTTACGGCAACAAGGGGAGGAACGCGGGTTGCACTTGATCAGGGTCCAGGCTCTCGACACCCGCCGAACCGACTTCGGCAGAAGGAGCGCTCGATGTAGAATGCATTCACGAGCGTACCGCACAGATACAGGTAGCCATTTTGGTCCAGATACCCGCCAATTCCAGCTGTAGTGCTGCTTGCACTATCGCCGTACGCGAAGGACTCGACGACCACCACCTTGGGCCTGAATCTCGACCAGTCATTTGACTTAAGCACTCTCAAGTCCCATCCTTCCACATCAACGGACAAGAAGTCAATCTCATGACCCAAAACATGTCCGTCCAGCACTCTTGACAGTGTTTGCGTTTGCACCGACCTCGTACCGATTAGCTTCACGTGATCAATGTCCGCAGGCTCCGCGGGAGAAAACCCGTTATAAAAGGAGGTTTCATACATATGGTAGATCAAAACCTCTTCTATATCTGAGATCGGTATCTCCAGGTTGATGTCGCGGGGCCGGTGCTTGTTGAACTCCCTCATGCTGTTGGGAAGAGCATCGATATTGATGCCCGTCCAGCCCTTTCTGTAGAAATGACATGTGTTCGATTGCTCAAAGGGATTGTTCGCCCCCACATCAACATAGAAACCGTTGTCCCTGTTCAGGAAGATCACATCCAATATCATGTCCTCGCCGCACTGAGCATACGAGTAGCGACGACTTCTGAGGAATTGACGGCAGAAGTAGTCATACACCCATCCAGGATAAAGCCTAGGTAGGAATCTCGTCATCAGGAGTCTCCTTGGACGTTACTCCCGACATCGCGATGATCGGAAGCGACTTGCCCTGCATGCCCCGTGGCTGCGATGGAGAGGATGACCTGACTCCAGTCCACGGTCCGTCCGCCATCCAGCAAAAACGCCTTCTGGACCTTGACCGGCTGGTCCGCCGAGCGTGGCCCAACGATTATACCGCGACTCCGGTCCTGCAGCGCCTGCTCCGTCTATGAGCCGTTCCAGTTCTCCGGATTGACGCAGGAGCCCCCTGTGGGGCCAAACCGGAAAGCGGCTCTCCTTCCACCGGGATCACTCAAACTGGACTCGCATTCCACTCGCACATTGGAAACACCGATACGGCAATTCCTGATACAACCTGACCATCGGGCCGAAGCCGGTACAGTGAGCGAGGCCGATTCGTTGCACCGCAAGATCACGAAGCCTCTGGCTAGTCCGATCCAAGCGTCGCTCGTTCGCGTTCAGCAGATGCATGCCGCCGAGAACAGCGTGGATCCGATCTTCTCCAGTCGATGCACAGACGTGGTCCAGCGTGTTCGCGACGCCGGCATGGGCGCAGCCCAACAACACGACGATGCCGTTGCCGGTCTTCACGTAGAGGGCCTGGTCATCGATGATCGCATCCAGTTCGGTGAGTGACTCGTCGAGGAAGAACGACCCGCCGGTGTCCTCACAATCGTGGTGCCGCGGGATCTGGCCGGTAAGCCAGACTCCTGCACTCAACTCCACCGGATTGGCGCGAGTCGAGAAGATCCGTCCTACGCGCGACGCGAGCCAATCAAGGGACTCGACCCAGAGCGCCAGCCCGTGTTCCGCCAGCAGGCCGCCTCGGATGACGGTGTTCTCCGCGAGGACCGTGATCGCTAATCGCTTGACCACGACGAGTCATCACCTCTTTGAACGGACAATCGGCTCCTCGGCCTCTTCTTAGTTTCAGGTCTGCGACGAACAGACGGGTCGATGCTCCGCCGAATCGAGGTCGGATTCGCAGACCAAGTCTCCGTAAGCCGAATCCCAGAAGGTCGCTTTCGCGGTGGTACGGATGTCACCGTTCTGGACAACCTCGGACTCGAGGTAGTAGAGCGGCGGCTGGGCGTCCACGATCCGCGCCCGAACGGTGGCCGGCACGCCGACGGTCACCGCACGGTGATAGCGAATGGCGAGCTTCGCGGTCAGTCCGGCAACGTTTCTGGCGAAAAGGCAATGGGTCATCGCGGCATCGAGCAACATGGCGGTGACGCCGCCGTGCATGCGGTCGGGATAGCCCTGGAACGTCGCACCGCAGTCGAACTCGGCGATAACACTCCCGTCGGCTTGCCGCTGGAAACGCAGACCCAGGCCGTCCGGCCGGTCGCTGCCGCACACCAGGCACGAGGGATGGCACTTGCGGCTGAGGTCAGTGATCACAGATGTTGTCACCGGCTTTCAGGTTCCCCGACAGATAGGCGGCGACGATCTCGTCAGGATCGCCGTCGGGCGCGCCGACAATGACCTCGACTCCATTCTCCGCGAACAGCTGCTGTGCCCGCTGGCCCATGCCGCCGGCAATGACGGCATTCACGCCCTTTTCGTGGAGCCAGCGGGGCAGCACACCCGGTTCGTGGGGTGGTGGGGTCAGGTATTCCCTTCGCAGCGTTCTCTTGACCGCGGGGTCCACTTCATGAATGACAAACTGCGAGCAGTGCCCGAAGTGCAGGCATAAGCGGCCATTGGCGACCGGCACGGCAATCTTCATGAGTTGCTCCTCTCGACAATTACTGAATGACAGTCAATTCGATTCGTCCGGCTCGGGTGCGTTCGTTTCCGGATGGCGAGCCGTCACGATGATGCGCATTGGATTCCTTTCGTCCTCAAGACAACGATCGCTCTCCGTGCATGCGACGTTCCATCGGGGGCCGCCTGCGCCCGGCTAATTCGTAACTCCTTTTCTAGAAGATGATTATGATGCCATCTGGGTTTCGTACGGCCGCCCCGACGGCGCGAACAGGACGGGATAATGTTGCAAAGTGCAATTCTACCGGCGATGGCTTCGACTGTCAGTCGGCGGCAATTCGATCCTCAGGGTCTTGAGCCTGCGGAACAGGGTGCTGGGGTCGATGCCTAGGTCGCGGGCGGCCTTTCGGCGGTTGCCCTGATGTCGGCGGAGGGCCTCGGCGATGAGCAGTCGTTCCATCACCGCCAAGGAAGTGAGGCTACCGACCTCGCCGTCTGAGTGACCGGGAGCGGCATGTAGCTCGGGCGGCAGGTGGTGGAGTTCGATTACCCCGCCGTGGCAGAGCACAAAGGCCTGCTCGATGATATTCTCGAGTTCGCGAACGTTGCCCGGATACTCGTGCTCCATGAGCCGGGCGAGAGCTTCGTTCGACACGCCGACGATGTCTTTGCCCTGCAATCGGTTCACTTCGACTGACTCGAGCGAAACCCAGGGGTTCGATAGATCTCTCCTGGAGAACGCGAAGCAGGCGGACCTGCATCGCCTGAGAGATGTCGCCGATCTCGTCGAGGAAGATGGTTCCACCGTCGGCCAGTGCGAAGCGGCCAGGCTTGTCCTTGCGGGCATCGGTGAAGGCCCCTGCTTTGTGACCAAAGAGCCCGGATTCCAGCAGCGTATCCGGCAAGGCCGCACAGTTGATGGCCATGAAACGCTTCTTCTTGCGGCGTGACAGGTTGTGAATCGCCCGGGCGAACAACTCCTTGCCCGTCCCGCTGGCTCCCTCGATCTGGACAGTGCTGTCCGTCTCGGCGATCTGAGGAAGCACCTGAAACAGGCTGGTCATGGCCGGACTTCGGCCGACAGTATCCTCAAACGTGTAACGCGCCTCGAGTTCCTTTTTCAGTTGCACGATCTGGCTAAGATCCTGGAACGTCTCCACGCCTCCGATGACCGCCCCGCCGGCGTCCTTAAGCAGGGCGATGGAAATCCGAATCGGGATCAGTTGCCCGGTGTCGCTCACGATGTGGGCGGTGGCGTTCACGATCGGTTTGCCGGTCGTGAGGGTGCGCCGCAAGACGCAGGCGCTCTCACGAATGCTGGCCCGGAAAACCTCGCAGCCCGGTCCGCCCAGGGCGTCCTGCCGGTCGATGCCGGTGATCCGCTCGGCCGCCTGATTGAAGGCCGTGACCCGCCACTCAAGGTCAACGGTGAAGACGCCCTCATTGATCGAGTCGAGAATAACACTCTGCGATTCGGGCAACTTGGCCGCGTTCACCAAGTCAGCCTCCAGGGCAACACTCTGCCGTCCGTATGATAGTGCCAGATATGCAAACTGCAATATCTGAAATGGGGTAGTCATTGCATTCTGCAATATAATCCCGGCATAACCACAGGGGTCCATAAGGCCATAAACCTTTAATACATAAGTTTTTATATCGATAGCGCGATGCCCTGGCCGCTTGGCACACCGCGTGTGTCCTCTCAAACCACGATGAGAATGGTCGTCCCCCAATGGCAGGATCGCGTGTCCCCCGTTTTCGACGTGGCGACCAATCTGCTGCTGATCGAGGTGGAGGAGAGTCGCGAAATCGGGCGGCAGGAGGTCGCTCTGCCGACGACCAACGATCCTGCCAGGCGAGCCCAGCAGGTCGCCCAACTCCAGGCGAGCATTCTCATCTGCGGAGCGATCTCCTGGCCTCTTGAGACGGCCTTGAACGCGGCCGGGGTACAGGTGATCTCTCAGATCTGCGGACAGGTGAATGACGTGATTCGGAGTTTCCTGATCGGCGACCTGGCAAACGATGTGTTCCGCATGCCTGGCTGTTGCCGGCGCCGGAGGTTTCGAGGGGGGCACGGTGGCAGTTGTTCGCGGGAGAACGAACCGGAGCGTGCGGGAGGGCGAGGAGCACGGCAGCGGCGGATGCACGGGCATCGCCGGGAGCTCTGACACTGAAGAAATGGCGTGGATCGGAGCGGTCACGAGGTGACCGCATCGAGACCCTGATGAACAACGAGACAATTGAAATGGAGATACAAACATGCCAGCAGGCGATGGAACCGGACCGATGGGAATGGGGCCAATGACCGGCCGAGGTGCGGGCTACTGCACGGGGTACACCATGCCCGGATTCATGAATCCGATGCCCGGACGCGGCCGGGGCATGGGCGGTTTCGGCAGGGGACGAGGTGGCGGTCGCCATGGGTGGCGGCACCAGTACTACGCGACCGGCCAGCCGCTCTGGGCCCGCGAAGAAGTCCCCGGCGTCGTACCTCTGGGCCCCGCACCGGCACCGGCCGACGAGGTGCAGATGCTGAAGAACCAGGCTGGCCATCTCGAGCAGACCCTGGAGCAGCTTCGGCAACGCATCGCGGCGCTGGAGTCAGAACAGGCAAAGACGGACTGAGATTAGGCGAACCAGACGGGGCGTCGCACGCCCGCAGGGGAGCCGGGGAGAACGTGGCTCCTCGCATCCGATTCGGCGGGAAGGCCTGCGGGCTGAGGGCACACCGAACCGTTTGGCCGGGGCTTTCTCGCTGGCGCTTCGCCGACTATGGAGAGCGCGTGCGAATCTGTTCTTTCTGCTTAAGGCCGAATGCACCGTTATCGCCAGAGGTCTCCAGTGTCGCGTGGGCGCGCTGATTGTGCGCCGGTAAGGAGATCCATCGAGCATCATGAGAATCGTAATTGCCAGCGGCAAAGGCGGAACCGGCAAGACGACCGTCGCGACGAACCTGGCTCATGTGGCGTCGCTAGATGGCCGTAGCGTTGCCTTTGTCGACTGCGACGTGGAGGCTCCGAACGGGCACCTGTTTCTCAAGCCGGATTGGACGGTTTGCCGGCCGGTGACACGCCCTGTGCCGCGGGTGAACGAAGCCAAGTGTACGCACTGTGGACGGTGCCAAGAAGCCTGTCAGTTCAGCGCGATCGTCCCCTTGGGTGTGACCGTCCTGGTCTATGCAGAGCTGTGCCACGGATGCGGAGGATGTGTATTGGCCTGCCCCAGCGCAGCCATCTCGGAAGTGCCCCGGACCATCGGCACCCTGGAGATGGGCTGGTCGGCCGATGTCCAGGTCACCCAGGGGCTGCTCAATGTCGGCGAGGCGATGAGCACCCCTCTCATTCGCCAGGTCAAGACGGCGTCACCGCGGGCCGACCTGACCGTGATCGACGCACCACCGGGGACAAGTTGCCCGGTCATCGAGGCCACTCGGGGTTCGGACTACGTACTGCTGGTCACCGAGCCGACGCCCTTTGGACTACATGACCTGAGACTGGCCGTGGAGATGGTGCGGGCTCTCGGCCTACCGCTGGGCGTGGTTGTGAACCGTGCCGAGACAGGGATCTCTCTCGTACGGGACTACTGTCGGAGTGAAGAAGTACCGATCTTGATCGAGATCCCCGATGACCGAAAGGTCGCCGAAGCCTACTCGCACGGCGAGTTGGCCTCCTCGGTCTCATCGCAGTACCGGTCCATCTTTGAGCGCCTCCTCCACAGTCTGGTCACCGTTGTGCCACGATCGTCAGCTGTGTCCGCGGCAAGCCAGGGGAGCGTTTCATGAGAGAACTCGTTATCATCAGCGGCAAGGGCGGGACGGGCAAGACCAGCGCGGCGGCGTCCTTTGCCGCGTTGGCCGATCGCCCCGTGGTCGCCGACTGCGATGTGGACGCGGCCGACCTGCACCTGCTTCTCTCTCCTCAGGTTCGCGAACGTCATGAATTCCGCTGTGGACACGAGGCGACGATTCGGCAGGAATTGTGCATCGGTTGCGGCCTATGTCTGACTCACTGCCGTTACGGAGCGGTGGTCCGCGCATCAGACGCCGGCCTGGTTCCGACGGGTCGCGTGCCCAGCGCCAACTGCGAAGACTGCGACTCCTGCGAACGGTCGTGCCCGGCCAAGATGCTGGACATGATCAGAGCCATGAGGGAGACCGGTGGAGACAGGGAGGTGGGCGCCTACGCGATCGACCCCGTAGCCTGTGAAGGATGCGGTGTGTGCGTTCGCGTGTGCCCGACTCAGGCTATCGCGCTCACGGAACGTGTGTGCGGCGAGTGGATGGTCTCCGATACCCGCTGCGGACCGCTGGTTCATGCACGTTTGGGCATCGCGGCCGAGAACTCCGGCAAGCTGGTCTCCACGGTTCGTACGGAAGCCCGCCGTGTGGCCCAAGAGCAGGGCCGTTCACTCATCATCGTGGACGGCCCTCCGGGAATCGGATGCCCGGTCATCGCATCCATCAACGGCGCCGCTTTCGTCCTCGTGGTCACTGAGCCCACCCCCAGCGGCGAGCATGACCTGAAACGCGTCGCCCAGCTCACTCACCACTTTGATATACCGCTGGCCGTGTGCATCAACAAATGGGACATCAATCCTGAGGTTTCGGCTCGGATCGAGGAGTTCTGCGGTGGGAATTCGATCGTCGTGGCCGGACGGATCCGTTACGACCGGGCAATCACGGCTGCCCAGGTGCAGGGGCGGACCATCGTGGAAGCTCGCGACGACGGCGTGGCGATGGACGTCCGGAGTCTGTGGGCCAACGTTCGGTCGGAACTCGATCGCTGTGTGCCCGACGCCTCGTGAGGCTGAACCCTGGCCAGGTGCTCCATGGAACCGATTCCCGATTCAAGGTTCGCGCCGCCGGAGCGGCTTGCTGGGATGATCATCGGCACACCAGTATACTTCGGCAGCGTAACCGCTCAGTGCAGGGCTTTCCTTGACCGCTGCGCGATGTTCCGCAGGAACGGATGGGTCTTTCGCGACCGCATCAGCGGCGTTCTGGCGGTTGGTGGCGTTCGCAACGGCGGGCAGGAACTGGCTATTCAGGTTGTGCAGGCGGCCATGCAATGCCATGATATGATTTGCGTCAGCGATGAACGGCCGACGGCTCACTCTGGCGCAACGGTGCTTAGTGGCGGCGAGGGTGGAGTAGAAGGTGACGATTTCGGTCTGCAGACCGCTCGCCACCTTGGAGAACGCGTGGCCGAGCTGGCCATCCGGTTGAGGAGGTTGCCATGACACCAACGCGAAGGATCATGAGTGCGGCGTCTGTATTAGTGGTGATGGCGGGCTGCCTGCCCTGGCCGGAGACGACCTCTTCAGACGATACGGCGAAACCCTCAGGGCTGATCCAGTTGATCGAATTCGAAGAGATTCAGGGACTGCGTAACTGGGCGCACGAACTGCAGCAACGAGGCCTGAAGTCTCTGGCATTCATCCAGAAGAACATGATCGAGGAGTACCCCGCCGAAATCAAATGGTTGGCGGACCAGGGGCACGAAATCGCCGGTGGATATGCCGAACTGGCGATGTGGGATGTGGCCTACGAGACCCAGTTGCAGATCATGACCGAGACGAAGACTCTCGTCGAACAGGTGACCGGAAAACCGATGCGGGTCTTCGGTTCAAAGTACTTCGCCTACGACGAGAATACGCTGAAGGCCGCGGACGCGTTAGGCATCGATTACATCCTGGCCCGAGGAACTAGCGATGTCGAGGTCATCGTCTACGATCCCGACGAATACGAGTGCGATATTATCTCGGTCAGCAACGTGACCTTTGCGGATATGGGCCGGGGCAGCCTTTGCGACTACTCGCTGTGGGCAAGGGGCTCCACGGCTCAGGAATTCAAGCAGGTCATCGAGCAATCCATCGCCAAGATGCCCAAGCGGATCATGTTCGCCTCCCACACCTACCTCGGCGGCATGAAACAGGCGTGGTGGGATGTGTATGACTGGCTGCTCGATGCCGGGGAAATCCGGTGGGCAGCCGATTTCGACGAGTGGCTAAAACCGGAGAACGGAGTCTGTCTACGGCTGCCGATAAGCTTGATTCCGATCAACCGTGAAGTACAGTATACGACGCCTGCACCGACGACGACGCTGGATGAGCTGGCGGATGTGGATCAGATGTACAACCCTTGTGGTGCCCCGTGAGACGATGCCTTGGATGGCTGATGTCTGCCTGGACGGTTTGCCTGATGAGCGGCGGATGTGCCCCTCCGTCCTCGGAGGAGACGCCGGCCGGCAGAGATACGCTCATGATCTTCCACAACGGCATGGGGTCGATGTGCCTGGACGCATTGAACTGGCTCGCGGACGTGCGGTCGGAGTATCCGGATTTGATCATCGAGGAGCACTTGACTACCGATTCGGCCGGCCTTGCCTATTTCCAGGAGCTGAGGGCTCAGTACGAGCAGAGCCAGGGGGTATCGGCGAGCTTCGGCTACCTGCCCGTCATTTTCTTCCAGGGGCAAGCGTTTTCCGGTTTCAATGATCAGGTGCGGCAGGCCCTGGCAGGACTCATCGGTTCGAGAAACGCGCCGCCCACGTGACGAACCCACCGATGCATCCCCGACAGGGTTCCCATCCTGCCCATGGGGCTTCAACAACACCACGGAAGAACCGGTTCGGCTTGCCCGGCGACAGACTGGAAGAACTTGACCGCAAGCCGGGCAGATGGATTGACCGGCCGGCGTTGAGCGCTGAACGCGAGGTGAGCACCAAGCTCGCGCCGGGGGACGGGCGGCTGTTTCGCCTGGGCAGATGAGTCAGCTCCGCCGAGCCCCGGCTTCCTGATCCACGAGGTGCGCAAGGACTACCGCGGCGGGGAGGCGCCGTTGCAGGAGACCACCGAGATCATCCGCTCGTTCGACCGCTGACTTGACCGCCGTCGCGGCGCGGGTGTCACCGAGGAGGATGGCCCCGACGAGGCGACCGCCGCGGAACACGAACCGCTGATATCCACTGTCCGTTTCCTGCTCGAGTGCCCTCCCTTCGGGGCCCTCGGGTTCGATGGCCCCGATGCTGAAGAGGCCCACCCCGAGCACCTTGAGGAAGTTGGACCTTGGCACCCCGTCGAATGCCACCTGCCCGCCGAGTGCGCTCAGCCCGGCGATGTGGCCCTGATTCTGTGACACCGTCCACAGGCCGTAGACCGTCCCCCGGTGTTCAGCGACGTCGCCGGCGGCCAGGATGTTCGGATCGGAGGTCACCAGCTGATCGTTGACCACGATGCCTCGATTCACGGTCAGCCCGCACTGCTCGGCCAGTGCGGTGGTGGGCTTCACGCCGGTGGCGAGGATGACGAAATCCGCGGGCAGGCTTGAGCCGTCCTGCAGGAGCACCTCGCGAGCCCGGCCTTCGCCGGCGATACGGGACACGCCGGCGCGGTGGTAGAGCCGGATCCCCAGGCCGGTGACCTGCTTCTGTAGCACGCGGGACGCCCTCTCGTTCAGCTGTCGGGGCAGGAGCCATGCTTGACCTTCGATCAGGGCGACCTCGACACCGCGACGAGCGAGAGCCCCGGCCGCCTCCAAGCCCAGAATACCGCCGCCGATACAGACGCAGCGGGCTCCCGGCCTGGCCCAGCCGAGCACCACCTTGGCGTCGTCCAGAGTCCGAAGGCACCGGACGTTCTCCGCCGCGGCGCCCGGAATGGGCGGAACGGCGGCCGTTGCCCCGGTCGCCAGGATGAGCTTGTCGAAAGCGATGCTTTGGCCATCTGCCAGGACGATGGACCGCCGGCTCAGGTCGATCCTGGCGGCCTCGGTGCCGAGCAGAAGCTGCAAGTGGTGCTGTTCGTACCACGAGGCGGGGTGGATTGGAAGCTGATCCTCAGCGATCTCGTCGGCCAGGTATCGGGTGAGGTTCAATCGCTGGTAAGGGAGGTGTTGCTCCTCGGAGATTAGGGTGACCTGGGCGGTCGGGGAGGCGGACCGAATCGACTCGACCGCGGTCAGTCCGGCGATTCCTGCCCCCAGAACGGCAACACGAACGGCCTCGGGCCCGCCGACGGCGGGTAGACGCGGGGTGCTTGACCGGCGCAGTTTGAACTCACTGCGGGGGGCGCCGCAGAGTGGACACTCGTCGGGCGGCGCGGGTCCCTCGTGGATGTAACCGCAGACGATGCACTCCCACGCCTGGACGTTCTGTGCAGTCACGGGCACCTCCCGGCCAGTCCCACCATCGGCGTTTCCCTGCCATCTCGCACGCTGCGGGCCGGTCACACCTGGATGAACTTGTCGGCCTTGGCTCCGCAGATCGGGCAGGATGCCGGCGGCTTGCCTATCTCGATGTGCCCGCAGATCGGGCAGAGGTAGAACGAAGTCTCGGTCAGGTCCTTGCCCTGCTCGACAGCCTTGAGGGCCCGCTTGTAGAGTTCCGCGTGCACCGCCTCGGCCTTGACGGCAAAGGCGAACATGCGTTTGGCCTTGTGGTTGTCCTTCTCCGCGAGCTGCAGCATCGGCGGGTACATCTTGGTGTACTCATAGGTCTCGCCCTCGATGGCCGCCTTCAGATTCTCGGCAGTCGACTTGACCCCGCCGAGTGCGGCCAGATGGGCGTGGGCGTGGATGGTTTCTGCCTCCGCGGCCGTCCGAAACAGGAGGGCGACGTTCGCGTATCCGTCCTGCTCGGCCTTCTTGGCAAAGGCTAGGTACTTGCGGTTGGCCTGGCTTTCGCCTGCTAAAGCCTCCTTGAGATTCTTTTCGGTACTGTCCATGATTTCTCCTCTTCAGGTGACACTCGTACTTTCAGGTCCTTGCCGCCGGATGGGGGCTCGCCACATCCGCGACGGCCAAAGCACCGTATCCAGGTGATCGGTCGCCTTTCCCGTCCGCGGCGGTGGGCGGACGTCCGGACCGTCACCCGTCCGACCGGACGCCGCTCTCGCATCAGCGAAGCGGGATTCGGGCGTCAATGCTTGCCGTAGTTGAGCGGCGTTCCCTTGCGCTGGGCGAGGATGTAGGCCTCCAGGGCCCGCATCTTCGGATCGTCGGCCTCGAAGCGCTTGCCGCGCACGGGATGCTCGATGCACCAGTTAATCATATCGCGGAGCAGCGCGACCCGGCCCATCTGGGCCTGGAACTTCGGGTAGGTCTCCGGATGAGTGTTGGCCGCATCCGGATGGCACATATCACAGGAGACCGCGACGGTGCTGCCCAGCTCGGTGGCGCTGTGGAAGATCCTCGATCCTTCGACCACCATCTTCTCGGCTTCACGCGACCAAGTCAGGATATCGAGCTCGGTGTACTGCCCGTAGCTGTGTCCCTTGCCCTGCTCGCCTTTCAGCAAGTAGGAGTTGTCGGCTGGCGGCTGGATCTTGTGCCGCTCTTTCTCCTCGGCCACCCAGTCCTTGGATCGCACGGGGTTCCTTCGCTTCCACTGGTCCATGTGGGCGTCAGCCAGCCCCTTGCCGCCGACCTTGCCCGCGGCCACGTCGGCCACCGACTGGGTTCCGGCGTCGCAGTCCGCGGCCACGCTGTAGTTGTAGGTCGCCCACAACACCGCGGCGCAAGCGGCGCACAACGCGGCCAGCAGAACGCTTCGTGTGTTCTTCCGCATCGTCGTTCTCCTCTCTGCTCAATAAGCCGGGCGATTCGGTCTGGCGGGCACTGATTGCCTGCCCCGGCTCGACATATACGCTCTCGTCACCGTGACTGGATTGCGGTTCCAGAAGTTGTGGATCTTGTCCACCATGCCATCGGAATACACGCAGACCTCACCATCCCCGCAGCCGTCCTGGGGATTGAACGGATCGGGGCGGGTCATCTGAACCGTGAGCTCCGGCATCCCCTCGGGGGCGTAGGGCCACGGCCAGGCGGTCGCGAGGAGACCGTGGAAGTGGATATTGCCGATGCGGTTGGTGAGCATCTGGTGGGTGTGGCCGTGGATGACGGTCACGTTCCTGAACCGCTTGAGGATGGCCTGGACCTCATCGGCGTCGTCGGTCCAGAAGTTCCAGTTCTTGTAGATCTTGTAGAGCGGCGAGTGGGAGAAGACGACGACAGGTGCGTCGTCAGCGAGCTTCTCCAGATCCTTCTTGAGCCAGGCGCGCTGCTCGGGCCCGACGGTGAACGGTTTCTGGACGCCGTTGTCCAGGCCGGCCACGGTCTGCATCCGCTCCATGGGCTTCATGCCGCGTGCGGTCCAGAAGTCTTCCTCGATCACGCTCAGGAGTTTGACGAAATGGACCCCCTTGTGGTCCCAGGACTCGGTGGGTTCGCCGAACAGAGCCTGCCATTTCTCGCCCATGTCCAGGTACCAGTCGTGTTCACCGACCATGATCTTGAGCGGGGCCTTGAGGTTCTTGAGGATTTGGGCGCCGAGTTCGAGCTCTTTGGCCTGGCCGAGCTGGGCCAGATCGCCGCCGTAGAAGACGAAGTCCGGCTGCGGGTCGAGGCGATTTACGTCGTCGACCGCCCGCATCAGGGAGCGGGCGAAACGGTCGTTCACCTCCTTCTCGTAAAGGTGGGAATCGGAGATGTAGGCGAAGCGGAACGACTTTTCGCCGCCTTCCGGGGTTGCCCCGTAAGCGAGCTTGACCGGTTGGAACGAGGTGGGGGCGACGAGGCCGTTGGCCGCGGTGATACCCAGGGCCGCCGCCGACACCTTGAGGAAACTCCGCCGGTCGAGCCTCCTCAGATCGTCGAAGAACGTCTGACGTTCTTCCATGTATCGGGTTTCAACGCTCTTGTGTCTTGGCTTCATGAGACGACTCCTTACTTGCTGATCCGATCCTCAAAGGCCAGCTTCTTCCGATTAGCCGTCTGGTCGTCGCGAAGCGGACGGCTCTTCAGCGCCTGGGCGCGTTGCAGCCCCATCTGGCGCTGGTTCTCTTCCGCGAAACGCAGATCGGTCAGAGTGAACAGGAAGGCCACGACCTGGTCGATTTCCTTCTCGGTGAGAGCCAGCGGCTCCATGCCACCGTCGAGGAACAGGTTGGCCTCGCCGCCCTTGTTGTAGTGATCCATCACGTCCCACAGAGTCGTGACGGTGCCGTCATGCATGTACGGCGGAGTGATCCCGACGTTCAACAGCATGCTGGTGCGGAACGCTCCGATGTCCGAGCGGTTCTTGGTTATCATGAACCGTCCGAGCTCACTCATATCCGTGTTCAGGGCGAGCTCCTCGAGCCGTCTCTCGGACGGATCCTCCTGCAGGGCTTTCAGGCCTCTGCGGGCGAGTCCCTCGAAGTCCTGGTGGCGGGCGGACACGCCGATGTTGTGGAACCGGTTGTCGGTGCCCAGCGGATTGGAGAGGCTCATGTGGTGGCAGCTGACACAGCGGGCCTTCTCGTTGAACAGCCGCCAGCCTTCCTTGGCATCGGCGGAGATGGCCTTGGGGTCACCCTCGAGATACCGCCGGAACGGCGAGTCGAGGAAGACCATGGTTCGTTCGAAAGCCCCGATCGCCCGGCCGATGTCCTCGTAATTGACCTCGCGACCATAGGCCTTCTTGAACATCTGCTGGTATTCGACGTCTCCGGCGATCGCCCTGGCGGCCGACTCCCCATCGGGGAAGCCCATTTCGATGGGATTGATGATCGGCAGGGTAGCCTGATGATCGAGGGTGGGGGAGCGGCCGTCGAGGAACATCGTCTGGAGGAGAACGGCGTTCATCGTTGTGGGCGCGTTCCGGCGGCCAAGTTTATCGCCGATTCCTTCGGAGGTGGGCCGTTGGTCGGTGAACGCCCGAGTCACGTCGTGACAGGTCGCGCAGGAAACCGTGCCGTCCTTTGAAAGGCGCTTGTCAAAGAAGAGCTTCTTGCCGAGAGCGACACGTTCCACCGTCATCTTGTTGTCGGCGGGCACGAAAGCGTCCCAGATATGCGGGTCGATGCGGCACGGAACCTGAGCGGCGTCGGTCGGGGGAATCAGCTTGTCGTACTCGCGCGCCTGGTAGTCCATGGCCGCGGCGCCGTGTTGGGTCTGCGGCACCCGCCGGCCCAGCCAGTCACCCGGTTGGTTCGCGCAGGACAAGGACACCGCCAGCAGCGTTGCACCGGCCGTGGACAGGACCTTGGCCCGCCGGCTCATGCCCTTGGATGTTGTCCCCCCCTCCAAGGGTTTTACCCGGCCCTTCCCGCGCCAGTAGAGTGCGCGGTTCGTATCTCTGACACCTCGGTCAATCATGGGAACCTCCTTTGCTGATCGGTTTGCGCCGCGATCTCATGGTTTGGTTCTCCTTCTTCCGCCTGGTACGTTCCAACACCGGCCACGCCGGTTTCTCGGTAGGGTGTCGCGCGGCTGGGGGTGGCAGCTGCACCTCGGCGGCGCACGTCTGGCGGCACCGGTCGCAGATCCCCCGAAAGTGGATGAGATAGTCCTGGATCTGGAAGCCAAGACCCCGAACGCTGGGCCAGGCGATCCTGTCCCGAGGACCAGTCTCAACATCGATGATCGCCTCGCAGTGCATGCACACCAGATGATGATGCTGACGCACCTCCGGATCGAATCGGGCGGCCGAGCCGTGATGGCAGATCTTGGTGATAATGCCGAACTGGACCAGGGTGTCCAGAATACGGTAGACCGTGGTTCGCGACAGGCCGTGGAGCCGACTCTTGAGCGAATCGTAGATCTGATCGGCGGTGGGGTGGTCCTTGCGGACGAGCATCTCCTCAAGCACCACGCGTCGTTGAGTGGTCACGGGCAGACCCCGCTCGCGACAGGCGCGCTCGAACTGCTCAATCCGCTTGCGTCTGGCTTCCGCGGTCATGGTCGGCACCGATGGTATAGTGTACCAACCGATATGCTTTGTCAAGGAGGCGATGGCAACGGCCGGAGCAGAGACAACGATCGCAAGCGGGCGCCGGCGGAGGGCTGCGCCGGACGGAAAGGCGTCGCCCGCCTCGGATCGGCAGGACGGAAGCAGACCGGTGATCCTGGCCGTCCACCTATTCCCACGACTGTCTCAGCCGGATCTCCTCGATGGCCGCATAGTCGTGCTCTTTGCCGCTGTTCATGCCCGGGCACTTTTCGGAAGCGTCGGCCCAGGCCGCCGGACTCTTCAGATTGACCGACCAGAAGGGCCAGGTACGGCACTGAAGCGGGCGGACCGGATAGATCGAGCAGGTTCGTCGGCCGTTGCCTGCGTTCACCAGGTAAACGCAGTCGCCGTTGGTCTTCTCAGTCAGGGAGTACTTCAGGCCCACTCGCCGGAGGGTCTCCTTGGGAAGCCACTCATCGTTGCGACCGAGAAACTCGGCGATCCGGCGGATTTCCTCACGCGTTAGCCAGACGTAGCCGGGAGCGCCGGTACAACAGTTGCCGCAGGCGGTACACTCGAACCGCAGCCCCCCCTGATACCATCTCTCGCTGGCCAACGATGACTCCTTCCACGGTGATTACAGGCTCCCCGGCTCGCCCGGCAGCCACGCGTAGACCGATCAGCTGAGGCCGGTTACGATATCCGAACTGTGCCGCAGTGTCGCCTAGGAACCTATCTCGCCTGGTGCGGGACGGGCCCCTCGCTGTTCAGATGAAAGGCTGGAAGCCTGGCCCACATACCCAAGGGCGGCAGGTTCCACGACGTGACGGGAGCAACGATGTCCTGGGAGCAGTGGGGATATCTGGGGCTTTTTCTGATTCTCCTGGCAACCGGACTCGGACTACCCCTTCCCGAGGACGTACCCTTGCTCACCGGCGGCTACCTGTGTTATGCCCAAGGCGCCAATGTCTGGCTCACCATCCTGGTGGCCATGGTGGGGGTTCTGGGCAGTGACCTTCTGCTCTTCACCATCGGCCGGCGGTTCGGGCACCACGTGGTGGAGTACCGCTTTGTCCGGCAGCTGGTGAATCCTCCGCGGCTGGTCATGGCCGAGCGTCTGTTCGCCCAGCACGGGGTCAAGATCATCTTTGCGGCCCGGTTCATGCCGCCGATCCGAGGGATGACCTTCATGGCCGCGGGTGTCCTGAAGGTGCCGTACGCGACGTTTCTGCTCGCCGATGGCAGTGCTGCGCTGCTGAGCGTTCCCACGCTGGTTCTGCTGGGCAAGTTCCTGGGCCGGTTTTTCGGTGACAATCTTGAAGCATTGGTGGGCGAAGTGCAGAGTGTCACGCACACGATTGTCGTGGCCTGTGCCGCGATCATCGTTCTGGCCGCCGGGCTGTACCTACACCGCCGGCAGAAACGACTGGTGGTCCGAGCCGGGCTGGAAGGCCAGGTGGATGCCCAGACGTTGGCCGAACTGCCTCCGGGGGGTGAAGTGATTGCCCGCCCGCCCCCCGAGCCGGTCAAGACCATACAATAGACGCATGTTCCGGATCGGTTCGCTGGATATTGGATTCCCCGTGGTCCAGGCGGCCCTGAGCGGTTACAGCGACCTGCCCATGCGCCGCGTTGCCCGCCTGCAGGGCGCAGTCTATGCCCTCAATGAAGTAGTGCTCGACCAGCTCGTGCTCACCAAAGGCAAGAAGCAGCGGGCGCTGACGCGGGTTGCGGCGGACGATCATCCGGTCGGGGGACAGCTCATGGGAGCCGAGCCGGCGAGTCTCGCCCGGGCGGCCGACGCCCTGGTGACCGCCGGTTACGACTGCGTCGACCTCAATTTTGGCTGTCCGGTGCGCAAGGTGCTGGGCCGGTGCCGGGGAGGCTTCCTGCTCAGCCAGCCCGCGACGGCCCGGGCTATCGTGCGCGCGGTTCATGCCGCGGTTGCCGGCCGCTGCCCGCTGACCGTGAAAATGCGTCGGGGGATGGACGACTCGCCGGAAAGTGAGCGTTACTTCTTTGAGATTCTGGAAGGGGCTTTTGAGATTGGGGTGGATGCCGTGACCGTGCATCCGCGGACGGTCAGGCAGCGGTATGTCGGGCGCAGCGACTGGCGGTTCCTGGCCCGGGTGAAGCGGCATGTGGGTGACAGAATCGTCCTGGGAAGCGGCGACCTTTTTGCCGCCGAGGACTGTCTGCGAATGATCGAGCAGACCCGTGTGGATGGAGTCGCCGTCGCCCGGGGATGCATCGGCAATCCCTGGATCTTCGCCGAGATCCGGGCTCTGCTCGCGGGCCGGTCCCTTCCCGTGCCACCGACGGTCGCAGAGCAGGGCATCACCATCCGGCAACACTACGCCTGGGCAGTGGAGACCTATGGCCCGCTTGTCGCGGGCAAGATCATGCGCAAGTTCGGCATCAAGTACAGTGAGTTGCACCCCATGGACCGCCAGGTACGCGATGCCTTCATCGCCGTGGCCAAGCCGGACGACTGGCAGGCGGTGCTGGATCGATGGTACGATCCGGCGAAAGGCTGGCCACCGGTCGTTCGTCGAGTCGGGCCTGGCCACCTGATCGCGGCCGGCGCGGAGGATCGCGGTGGTCCCGGCGCTGCCGACGTACCGCCGGAGGCGAGAAGGGAGAGTTGAGAAGGGAGAACGCCGGGCCGTTCAGCCACGATGGTGATCCGCCGTTTGGCTCTTCTGTTCCCGCTTTCGGCTCTCGGTTCTCTCTTTCGTCTTCTCGGCGTTTGGTTGTCTGCCTATGCTCGACTTCCTGACTCGCATGCTGTTCGAGGACCCGATTCTCCTCTTCCTGGTTGCGGTCGTGATCGTCGCGATCGCGCTGGCGATTCACCGCCGCTACGCAACCCGACGGACGCGAATCGGATTGTGGGTGGTCGTGGCCACCTGCCTGGCTCAGATCGTGGTCCAGCGCCTGGTGATCACCGACCGCGAGGCGATCAAGGACCTGGTTCACACGCTGGCCGTGGCGGTCGATGACGGCGACATGGCCACGCTGGCCGAGCACTTCGATGATGGCGTGGTGATCAAGGAAGGCTACTTCGGCAGCCTGGCCGGTAAGGAAGCGGTGATCGCCCGGGCCCACGTTGTTCTCCAGCAGAACACCGTCAAGCGGGTCCGCGTAGGCGGGTACCGGATCGAGGTTCTCGGCGACCTCGCCAAGGTGGTCTGCCAGGTCATGGCTGACATCCGCATGGGCGGCGGGACCAGCTCTCAGCGAGTACCCAGCCGATGGGATCTCGAAGTCGTGCGCACCCCGAGTGGCTGGAAGCTGCGCCGAGCGGCGGGCGAGTTCGGCCTTGGCCATTTCGGGGCGTGATGGGTCCGCTCCGTGGGCCGGCGTGCCGGGCGTACGAACGCGCGTCCGGGCGGGATTGGATCCGGCGTCGGACCAGAAGGGGCTCGCGTCAAGCCGCAGGAGCCTGCGTCTTGGCCTGCGGCGCTTGAACAACGAAGGTCACCAGGGCCGCGGCCAGCAGGAGTCCGGCCGAGCAGTAGTAGGCGAAGGTGAAGGCGTGGGTCTGGTCGTAGACCCTGCCCGCCAGCAGCGAGAGCATGAAGCCGCCGAGTCCCCACGCGGTGAATACCAGCCCGTAGTTCACACCGAAGTCCTTCAGACCGTAGTAGTCCTTGGTGACCGACGGGAACAGGGCCAGGTTGGCACCGTAATTGGCCCCGATGACGGCCGAGAGCAGGGCAAGGACGACCGGCTGAGCAAGGAAACTGTCGGCCCTCGCTCTGGAGAGAGCCATGATCGCCACCGCCTGAACAACGAAGCAGATGAACATGGTTGCCTTGCGACCAATGCGGTCGGAGAGGAGCCCCGCGCCGATGCGGCCGCCGCCGTTACCGATAGCCAGCACCGCGACGAGCACGAAGCCCAGTTTGAGGCCGGCTTGGTCCTGAGCGATCTTGGCGAGCTTGGAGATGATCATCAGGCCGGCGCCCGCCCCGCAGGCGTACATGAACCAGAGCACGTAGAACTGCCAGGTTGCGAGCATCTCGCCGGGCGTGAAATCCTCCTTCCTAGCCGCGGCGGAGCCGGGCTTGGCGGGCGGTGTGCCGGGGGGAATGTAGCCCTTGGGTGGCGCCGCCAGCAGTTGAGCCAGCCCGACCACCACGACGAGAAAGCCGAGTCCAAACAACAGCATGGTCGTCTGCAGCCCGTACTCCTGGGCAAGATGCGTGGCCAAGGGGGCAATGTACACGCTGGCCAAACCGAAACCGGCGACCACCAGGCCGGCGATCAGCCCGGTCTTCTTGGCCGGAAACCACTTCACTGCCGGGGGAGTGGCCGAGGCATAACCGCAGCCGATGCCAGCTCCCGCCAGGAGGCCGAAGCCGATCAGATAACCGGTCAGCGTGGTGGTGAAACTGGCGAGGATCATCCCGATGCCGACCAGCACGCCGCCGAGGGTTGCCACAATCCGGGGGCCAATCCGGTCCTGCATGCGGCCGGCCGGGACCATGACCAGGCAGAACACCAGGCAGGCACAGGCGTAGGGCCACGACTTGCCGGTCTCCGTCCAGCCCCAGGCCGACGGGATCTCCTTGCTCAACACGCTCCAGCTGTAAAGCACGCCGAGGGCCAGATTGATGCCCAAGCCGGCAAAGGTGACGATCCGTCCGCGGTTGGGAACCTGCACAAGACCTCGGGGCACTCCATAGGGAAGCGTCGTGGCGGGGTCTTTCGGTTGAGTCTCGACGGGGTCGACTGGCTTGCTCATGTATCCGTCCTTTCGAATGCACGCGGAGGCATGCACGGTAGTCTGCCGGGATAGGAACCCACTCCCTCTCGGGAGACGGCACACGGGGGCCGAGGGGTGCTGCCCCGTGGTGAGATGAGTAGCCGGGCAAGGGCCCGGTCATCCGCGGGGCGACGAGCTTTCGCCCCGCGGACGGCCGTCTATCAGCGATCAGCTGACGGCTTTGTAGCTCTCGACCAGATTCTTGACCACGGTCGGATCGGCCAGGGTGGTGGTGTCGCCGATCTTGTCCGGCTCTCCTTCGGCGATCTTGCGCAGGATTCGCCGCATGATCTTGCCCGACCTTGTCTTGGGCAGGCCGGGAGCCCAGTGGATCACGTCGGGGGTCGCGATCGGGCCGATCACCTTGCGGACGTGCTGGAGCAGCGACTTCTTGTGCTCGTCGGTGTACTCCTGCCCGACCTTGAGGGTGACATAGGCGTAGATGCCCTGCCCCTTGATCTGATGTGGGAAGCCGACGACGGCGGCCTCGGCCACGGTGGGATGGGACACGAGGGCGCTTTCGACCTCGGCCGTTCCGATGCGGTGACCGGAGACGTTGATCACGTCATCCACCCGGCCGGTGATCCAGTAGTAGCCATCCTCATCGCGCTTGCAGCCGTCGCCAGTGAAGTAGAGGCCCGGATAGGTGCTGAAGTAGGTCTCTTTGAACCGGCGATGCTGCCCGTAAACGGTGCGCATCATGCCCGGCCACGGCTCCTCTATGCAGAGCACGCCGGAGCCGGGGCCTTCGATGCGTCTGCCTTCCGGGGTGAGCATCACGGGCTTGACCCCAAAGAACGGCAAGGTGGCCGAGCCGGGCTTGAGCGGAATGGCGCCGGCCAGCGGCGTGATTAGGATGCCGCCGGTTTCGGTCTGCCACCAGGTATCCACGATCGGGCAGCGTTCCTTGCCGATGTGCTTGTAGTACCACAGCCAGGCCTCGGGGTTGATCGGTTCGCCGACCGAGCCGAGCAAGCGAAGACTAGCCAGGCTGTGCTTGTTGACACAGGACTCGCCCTCGCGCATCAGGGCCCGGATGGCGGTCGGGGCGGTGTAGAACTGGTTGACCTTGTACTTGTCGCAGACCGCCCAGAATCGCCCGGCGTCGGGGTAGGTGGGCACGCCTTCGAACATCAGCGTGGTCGCCCCGTTGGCCAGCGGACCGTACACAATATAGGAGTGGCCCGTGACCCAGCCGATGTCGGCCGTGCACCAGTATACGTCGCCGTCGTGGTAATCGAAGATGTACTTGTGGGTCGTGGCCGTGAAGACCATGTAGCCGCCGATGGTATGGAGCACGCCCTTGGGCTTGCCGGTCGACCCGGAAGTGTAGAGGATGAACAGCGGGTCCTCCGCATCCATCCACTCCGGCTCACAGTCGGCGGAGGCGTTTTTCATCAGGTGATGCCACCAGTGGTCGCGGCCGGCCTGCATGTTGATCGGCAGCTTGTCCTGCCCGACGCGCTCGTAGACGATGCAGGTATTAACCGCCACGCCCTGCTTCTCCGCCAGCTTCATGGCTTCGTCGGCGTTGGCCTTGAGCGTCACCGCCTTGGAGCCGCGGTACACGCCGTCGGTCGTCACCAAGGCCTTGCAGCCAGAGTCGGCGATGCGGTCGGCCAGCGACTCGGCGCTGAACCCGCCGAACACGATCGAGTGGATCGCCCCGATGCGGGCGCAGGCCAGCATGGCGATGGCCAGCTCCTTGACCATGGGCATGTAGATGGAGACGCGGTCATCCTTCTTGACGCCCTTGCTCTTGAGCACGTTGGCGAACTTGCAGACCTGCTCGTGGAGTTGCTTGTAGGTCAGCTTCGCGTCCTCGGATGGCTCGTTGCCTTCCCAGATGATCGCAACCTGGTCGCCGCGGGTCGCCAGGTGGCGATCCAGGCAGTTGTAGGTAATGTTGGTCTTACCTCCGGTGAACCACTTGATCGAGATGTCCCCCTTGAAGTCATACTCCCGAACCTTGGTCCATTTCTGCTTCCAGTAGAACGTGCTGGCGATGTCACCCCAGAAACCTTCCGGATCGGTGATGGACCGCTGGTACATCTGCCGGTACTGATCCATCGACTTGACGTGGGCCTTGGCGGCGAAACCGGCCGGCGGTTGGAAAACCTGGGAAGCGCTCACGCCGCTGGACTCCGCTTTGCTCATGCGTTTGCTCCTTGCGTAATGATGGGTGGTGATAAGAGATGAGGTCGCTCCGGCACCCCGACCGGGCTCGACCGCTTCGGCCGGGGTGGATTCACTGTCCATACTCCCTTGGCTCGGATCTGTGTTGACCCGTTGACAGCGGCTCCCGAACGGCCGTGTCCAGCTCAAGCAACGATGTTCTGATGACTCCTGGTGCCCGTCGCCGTGAATGGCTCAGTGTAGCAGAAGCACCGCGATGTTGGCAAGCGAACCGTCGGCCATCCCACGAGTGGTAGGCGGTTGACCGTCAGGTCGGACCCACGAGACGCCAAGCCGGCTGAAACCGGCGAAGAAAGCAAACGCACGGCGGTTCCCCGTGCACCGCCGGTCATACGACTGGCCATGGGCTCGCCGTCGGGAGGTCAGGCGTCCGAAGGACCTACGGGGCGTCACCGCCCCAGCGGTCCCGCTCCAACCAGGACCGCCGCTGGGGGCATCCTTCAACGTCTTGCGGTTGGGCTGGCCGGCTGTAGAATTCGCCCGCGTGCGGCCAGCCGGCTCAAGCCCGCTGGCACGCAGGGGCCTCGTCCCCTCGCGACAGGTGTTTTTCAATCGGAGCTGTAACGTCATGGGCAATCAGCAGGTGGGTTTGATCGGATTGGACGTCATGGGCAGCAACCTGGCCCTGAATATCGAGAGCCGGGGCTACTCGATGGCCTTGTACAACCGGACCACGGAGAAAACCGAGCGGTTCATGGCCGAAAGGGGGGCGGGCAAGCGGTTCGTGGCCGCCAAGACGTTGCAGGAGTTCGTCGGTGCCCTGGAGTCCCCGCGTAAGATCCTGCTCATGGTCAAGGCCGGCAAGGCGGTCGACGACGTGATGGATCAGCTCGCCGGCCTGCTCGACCGGGGCGACCTGATTATCGACGGCGGCAACAGTCACTTCCCGGATACCATCCGGCGGAACCGGGATCTGGCCGCCAAGGGCTTGCTGTTCATCGGAACCGGAGTATCCGGCGGCGAGGAAGGCGCCCTCAAGGGCCCGAGCATCATGCCCGGCGGCCAGCCCGAGGCTTACGCCCTGATCGAACCGGTCCTGACCGCGATTGCCGCCAAGGCCACGCAGGACGGTAAGCCGTGCTGCACCTACGTCGGACCGGACGGTGCTGGCCACTACGTCAAGATGGTTCACAACGGCATCGAGTACGGCGACATGCAGCTGATCTGCGAGGCCTACTACATCCTCAAGACGGCGTTGGGGCTCGAGGCCAACGCCCTGCACGAGATCTTCAGGAAGTGGAACGAAGGCGACCTGAGCAGCTACCTCATCGAGATCACCGCCGACATCTTCAAAAAGAAGGACGATCGCAAGGAGACCGGCAAGCCCCTGGTCGAGCAGATCCTGGACAAGGCCGGCCAGAAGGGCACCGGCAAGTGGACCAGCGAGTCGGCCCTCACTCTGGGGGTGCCCGCTCCGACCATCGCCGAGGCCGTCTTTGCTCGGTGCATTTCGGCGATCAAGGAGGAACGCGTCGCGGCCAAGAAGGTGCTCAAGGGACCATCGGCCCGTTACAGCGGCGACAAAGAGGCCTTCATCCAGGCCATCCACGACGCCCTTTATGCCTCCAAGATCTGCTCATATGCCCAGGGCTTCCAGCTCATGCGCGCGGCTAGCCACGAATACCAGTGGTCGCTCAAGTACGGCGAGATCGCGATGATCTGGCGCGGCGGGTGCATTATCCGGGCCCACTTCCTCAACCGCATCAAGGAAGCCTACGACCGCAACCCGGACCTGGCCAACCTGCTGCTCGATCCGTACTTCAAGGACATCATCGAACGGAGCCAGAAGAGCTGGCGCAAGGTGGTGGCCACGGCCGCGGAGCGAGGCATTCCGGTTCCGGCGTTCGCGTCCGCCCTGGCCTACTTCGATAGCTACCGTCGAGACCGTCTGCCGGCCAACCTGCTGCAGGCCCAGCGCGACTACTTTGGGGCCCACACCTACGAGCGGGTGGACATGCCCGGCGTGTTCCACAGCCAGTGGGTGTGACGACCAAGGCGTCTACGACTCCCCGCCGGCGTTCACCAGGATAACGGCTGAGCGGCTTCGCGTCCGCTGGACAATGCGGTGGTCCGGCGCTGCCCGTTCGGGCGCGGCTTACGCAAAAAGGGGGAAGAGGCTCTTTTCAGATCCCCACGGCGGTAAAGCGCTTGACACCGGCCCGCCAGAGAATGCGGAAGAGAACCAGGCCGGCGGCGAGCCAGGCGAACTGGCAGACGAGGCCGATGAGGATCTCGCGCTCGGAGAGCTGGCCCATCAGGGCCGCGCTGGGGAACCAGATGATCCACTTGAAGGGCATCATAGAGATCAGCGGCTGCATCGGTGACGGCATGATCGTCACCGGGGCCAACCGGCCGCCGAAAAACAGACTCATGCCAAACCACAACTGGCCCAGCCCATCAGTCCGGGTAATCCAGAAAGCCAGCATGGCGAGGGCATAGTTGAAGATGTAATTCAGGGCCGCGCCGAGGCCGATGGCCATCACCCCGAGCAGGGCCTGCATGCCGCTCACGTCGAAGCGCGGCCGGGCCCACAGGGCAACCAGCAACCACAGCGGCAGGAGGATCACCAGGGTCAAAACCTTGTAGGCCAGGTTGTCCGAGATGCTCTCCCAGATCGGCAGGATCGGCCGGAGAAGCTTGGTGGACATCTTGCCGCTCTGGATGAGGTAGCCAATCTCGAACATGTCCCACGCGGTACACAGGTGCCCAATGACCATGGTCAACAGGAAGTAGGTCGCGAACTCCTGGGCCCCGTAGCCCTTGATGGTATTTCCCTCGATCGGATCGCGAGCCGCGGCCTGCCAGGCAACCATCGCCACAGTGGGATAAACCACACCCCAGAGGGCCCAGAGGATCAGCTCGCCCCGGTACTGGAACATGCCCTGCATCGAGGCCCGCAGGTAGGCCGGCATGGCTGACAGGATAACCCGCAGGACGGTCACGGCGTCTGCTCCATGCCCCGAGCGAAGACCATCTTGATGACATCCTCGATGGGCGGGTCCTCAACGGTCACGTCGCGGACGGGCAGCTCGGCTAAGAGTCGGCCGGCCAGCTCCGCGGCGCGTTCGCGAGGAACGCGGATCGAGACCTTCTGATCCTTGCGGGCGCAAACCTCGCCGATGCGATCGAAGTCGTAGCCGTCAGGGCTGGTCTCCAGATCGATGGAGATGACCTTGAACGGGGCCAGACGGGCGCTGAGATCGACCAGAGGGCCATCGAAGAGAATCTTGCCGTGGTCGATCACCACGATGCGTTTGCACAGGGCGGTGACGTCAGCCATGTAGTGCGAGGTCAGAATGATGGTGGCCCCATGGCGGTGGTTGTACTCGGCTACGAAATCGCGGATCCGGCCCTGCATGGTGACGTCCAGGCCGAGGGTGGGCTCGTCGAGAAAGAGAACCGCCGGGCGGTGAAGGAGCGACAGGCAGATCTCGCACTTCATCCGCTCGCCGAGAGAGAGGGTGCGAACTTGCTTGCGCAGGACGTCGCCAATGTCGAGCATGGCGATCATCTCGTCGAGGGTATCGCGACCAGTCTTCTTGTCGACGCGGTAGACCGCCAGCTGGACGCGGAACGAGTCCATGGCCGGCAGGTCCCAGAGGAGCTGGCTCCGCTGGCCCATGACCATGCTGATGCGACTGAGGTAGTCGGCCTCGCGTCGCCAGGGTGTGTAGCCTAGGACGGAGGCGGTCCCGCTGGTCGGGTGGAGCAAGCCGGCCAGCATCTTCAGGGTAGTGGTCTTGCCGGCCCCGTTGGGGCCGAGGAAGCCGACGATTTCACCCTGCTCGATGCTGAAGCTGATGTCATCGACGGCCCGAACCTCACGGTACCGGCGGTTGAATAAGCTGGCCAGTGCGGCCTTAAAGCTGCTCTCGCGCTCCGGCACCTTGAAGATCCTACTCAGTTGATGGACGTCAATCGGGGACATGGGCGTATTGTAGCGGCATCAAAAGAGAACGGTCCAGAATCGGGGAAGGAGCGATTCTGGACCGTGAATCGTCGTCGTCAGCCGATCAGACCAGGGGCCGGGCAGGACCTCTCACCAGGCCCACGGTCCCGATGGCGCCGCGATCATTTCGGCGCGGCCGGGGTGGCCGGCTTGGTGGTGGCGCCGCCCGCCGGCGGGTTCATGCGAATGCGCGGGGCGGGGGCGGTGCTCGGCGGCTCGATGTTGAGCAACTCGACCTCGAAGACGAGCACGGAGTTCGGAGGAATCCGGGCGCCCGAGCCGTTCGGGCCGTAGGCCAGCTCCGAGGGGATGGTGAGTTCCCACTTCGAACCGACCTTCATGAGCTGCAAGGCTTCGGTCCAACCCTTGATCACGCGGTTGGCCTGGAACGTGGCCGGCTGGCCACGATCGACGGAGCTGTCAAACACGTTGCCATTGAGCAGTTTGCCCGTGTAGTGAACCTTGACGGTATCGGTGTCCTTGGGCTGGGCGCCAGTGCCTTCCTTGATCACCTTGTACTGCAAACCGCTGGCCGTAGTCTTCACGCCTTCTTTGGTCTTGTTGGCGGCGAGATACTTGTCGCCCTCCGCCTTGTTCTTCTCGCCGAGTTCCTTCTTCTTCTTCTCGACGGTGACCTGGTGCTCAGTCTGGAAAGCCCTGAAGGTCTCGGTGACCTCCTTGTCGGTCATGAGGGGCTTGCCGCCGGCGAGAACATCCTTGATGCCACGGGTCAGGGCGTCGAGATCGGGCTCAATGTACTGGGCCTTGAGCATGTTGCCCATGTTCATACCGATGGCGTAGCTGACCTTGGCGATCTGGGTCTTGAAGACGCCATCGGCGGCGGAGGGTGGGGTGGTTGCCTTGACGGTCTCCGTCGCTGCGGCGGCGGGCTTTTCTTCAGCCCAGACCATGCTCGTGGACAAAAAGAGAACGACAGCGAGGGCGCTTAGAACTCGGATCATTATTTAACTCCAGTTAAAACAAGGTCTTGTCGTGAGGCGGACTACGATGCTACCCCGCACCGGAATCGGAAGCCTTGAAGACAATGACTGCCCGGGAGAGGGATCGAACCTCCACAGCCTTTCGGCTACATGGCCCTCAACCATGCGCGTCTGCCAGTTCCGCCACCCGGGCTGGGGGCTTGTCAGCCTGAAGGGCTCAATCCTCTCGGCTGGCGCACACCCTACGCTAATCGCCTGTGGGTCGGCGGTCAAGTCGACGGGCCAGCCTCGAGCCCCGACCGCGGGGTGGGAATCTTGGGTCCTCGGCGTCAGGCCGCGACCCGTTCGCCGGCAGGCACAGGGTCGATTTTGACCACGGAATTGAGCCCGTAGGGGCCATGTTCCAGCCCGAAGGCCGCATAGTCGTTGAACCATACCCCGTCGGCGCAATAGCGGAACTGGTAGGTGGCTGGAGCGAGCATCAACCGGCATCGCCACCAGCCGTCCAGATGACGGATCATGAGGAAACAGGTCTGCCAGGCGTTGAAATCGCCGGCCAAGCAGACCTGGCGCGCCTGGGGACGATAGAAGGTGAACTCGACCGAACCGTCGGGTAACTGGGTGACCATACGTCATCTCCCCCACAGCAGTTGTTGATGAAACGTCGATGGGACCCCACTGTTCTCCGGCATGAGAACCTCCACCCCTGGTGCGGGCTCCCCGTGCCAGACCCCCGCCCAGATCTTCTTAATGTCGGCAACGGTTGCCACAAAGTTGAGTTGCCAGTATAGGAATGGCCGTACCTGACGGGGGAGAATCGAGGTCGCCGAGCCCTGCGCCCGGATACCCAGGTGAGTCGTTCGACGGTGAGAATCCTACCGCTCAGCATCGTTGGCCTGAGCCTGCCGATCATGGCGGGATGCGCCTCGTTCACGGCGGCGACCGGCCCGATCCAGGTCTGGGTCGTGCCGGAATCGGTGACCGTCCATCCCGATGCCCTGCCCGAGGGCGAAAACGAGGTCTACCGTGAGGCTGATGGGCGGGTCCGGCTCAGCGCCGCCGTCAATGAGACCGTGGCTTTTCAGGTTGTGATGCGAACCCGCCAGGTCGGCAGGGTCATGAGTGTCGCTCTCGATCCACTTCGCCTGGGCGACCAGACGGTCGGACTCGATCGAATTGCCCTGTTTCGTGAGGTCCGCGTGGCCGTCGAGGACTACCCGGCTTGGTATCTTCGGCTGACGCCGGATCTACGCAAGCTCCGGTTTTTCCCGGACGTTCTCGTGCCGCTGACCGCCCCGCGTGGCGCCTTGCCGATCTCGCTTCGCGCCGGTGAATGCGAGGTGGTCTGGGCTGAGGTTCGCGTTCCGCCCGGCACGCCGGCGGGCCCATACGACTCCGCCATTCATATTACCCCCGCAGGGGGTCCGGCTGTGAACCTGGCTTTGACGCTGGAGGTCTGGCCCTTCGCCCTGCCCCAGACCAGCCACTTGGCCGCCCTGGCCACCGTCGATACCGCCAAGCTGCTGCGTCAGCACGTTGAGTTGCATGGTCGTCCGTACACCCCCAACCGGTTGACGTTCGACGATCCCGGCTATCAACGGGCAGTGACCGTCCTGGATAGCGCCACGCACCTGCTTCACGATCATCGGTGTAGTCCGATTCTGGCCGACATCCAGCCCTTCCGCCGCCTGGGCGGGTCCGGAGAAGCGGAACTGGACTGGACGGACTATGACCGGCTGGTCGCGGGCCTGATCGACGGTACGGTTTTCGATGACCGGGCAGCAGCTCCTGCGTGGCCCCTGCCCATCGACGAGCGCCGGCCGCCACCGGAACTGTATGGCGGGTGGGGATCTCCCGACTACCAACGGATGCTGACGGATTATCTCCGGCAGTGCATCGGGCATTTCGTCGAGCGCCGCTGGATGGATCAGCACTATGCGTTCATGGGGGTTCCGGGGCGATCGCAGGCTGAACGATATCGCCAGTACAGGGCCCTGGGTGAGCTGTTCAAGCAGATCGATGGTCGGCTGAGGATGGTGTGCCCGGTCCCGTCGGAGTCGATGGCCGCCTACGGTTGGCGTGATGACGGTTTCGTGGACCTGGGCGAGCTGGTTGCGGTCTGGGCGGTGCCCGCCAGTCTGGCCGACGCCGAAGAACTCGCCCGGCAGCGGGCGGCGGGGCGGCGAACGTGGTTGAACCCCGACCGACCACCGTACAGCGGTTCACTCTCCATGCTGGCGGCGCCGGTGGATGCCCAAACGCTGGCCTGGCAGGCGTACCGGTTCGGCTGTGATGCCATCCTGCTGCCCGGCATCAACGCATGGGCGGACGACGGCGTACCGCGGTCTTCGGGCAGCGAAGGTTGCCTGCTCTGGCCCGGCAAGCCCTACGGGCTGGAGGGTCCGGTACCCTCGATCCGGCTGAAACGACTGCGCCGCGGGTTACAGGACTATGAATACCTCTGGCTGCTGGCGCGAAACCGTCGTCCGGGGATTGCCCGCATCTTCTCCGAGGATCTCTTCCCGTTCGGGGGCGCCGGCTGCTATGGCGAGCACTTGCTGGACGGGCGGCCGAACGGCTGGGCAACTGACCCGACCGCGTGGTCCCTGGCTCGCAAGCTGATGGCCAACGAGCTGACCGCGGCGATCCAGCAGCCCGCCTCCGCTCCGACCCAGGACGAGGCCAGCGAAACAAAGCGGCTCTCACAACAGATTGAGTGGGCCCGGCTCACCCGGGCGGTGCGCAACGTTCGCGTGGCAGTGGAGGGTATCCGGGTGCAGGGCTCGCCAGGCACGCCCGACGGGCTGAGCGTGACCGCGACGGTCGCGGTGTTCAATGCGACTCGTCAGGCAGTGAGCGGGCGTCTGACCGTCGCCGAGGCGCCGCAGGCTTGGACCCAGGGCGAGACGGCGGCCACGGTTCAGAGTCTCGCCTCGGCCCGCACCGCCCGGCGCGATGTGGTCATGGAAGCCCCGTCGCTGGAGGCCCGTCTCGAGGGTGTCACGCCGTTCAAGCTGGCGTTCACCCCGGAGAGTGGTGACGCGGTGATGGCAACCGGCCGACTGTGCGTCCTGACCTCGCAGCGGCTGGCCCGGCCACTCACCATCGACGGCAAGCTCGACGACTGGCCGCTCGGGGCCGGCAACGTGGCGGGTGACTTCGTCCTCGTGGGGGCCCTGGACATACCCAAGCAGGGCCGTCCTTCACCCGATCGACTGTCCCAGATCACCACCGCATTCGTCACCCATGACGACGAGTACCTGTACATCGCTTTTGCCTGCGACGACGACAAGATGGCCGAGCGCCGCCTCTCTCGTGACAATCAGGTGCGTTACGACGAACTATGGCCGACGGGCGAGGATCTGGTCGAAGTGGTGCTCGACCCGAGCGGGAAGGTGGTCGACCCCGGCGAGTTGTTCCATGTCGTGATCAAGGCCAATGGGGCGGTGATCACCCAGCAAGGGGTGCCGTGTCTTGCCCGGGTGGCCCGGTGCGAGGACTGGCCGGCCCGGGTCACGGCGGCGGTGGATGATCAATCTCGTTCGGGCCGGTGGAGCGTGGAGATCCGCATTCCCCTGGCCTCGCTCGGTCCGCGAGCGACATTCTGCGGTGTCAATTTCGGGCGGTTCATCCCCCGCCTGGGCGAGTACGGCTCCTGGTCGGGGTCCCGAAGGCATCTTTACAGCCCGGTGACCCTGGGCAACCTCTACCTGCCGAAGTAAGCGGGCGTCGCGGATCCGGGGAGATCCCTCCAAATGCGCTGGCTGGGTCGTTCGGCGACGTTGCGGCGAGCGACAGTGGGCGGTACACTGGACCCTACAGGCTGATTCGTACGTTGCCGCGTACGATTCCACCAGGCGAGCCGGGCGACGAACCCGGCTCGGCCTGTTTTCGCGGCCGCGCCACGGGCCATCCCAGCAGGCCGCAGGGCGGTCGATCTCCTGGTCGGTTCCGCTCATCGATGCCGGCTCGCGTCCCCGGCGTCGGTGGCGTGTCGGGCGATGAACTCATTGACCCGATCCGCATGGGTCAGGTTGATCATGTGACCCCCGTCGGGAATGACCAGGTCGGGCTTGACCTTGCGGAGGGGAATGATCCGATCCCTTGCGCCGTGGATGTGGTGAACGGGACAGGTGGGTGGTGGGTCTCCGTTCCACTGCAGGATCATCCGGCCGATCCGGCGCAGGTGGGGCACAGGTACTGACAAGGACATGTCCCGGATGAGCCGAGACTGGTGCTCAGTGAGCGATTCGAGCCGGGCGAGGAGGCGGCAGCTCGCCTGGCCGCGCCGGCGAATGAACCAATCGGGACACAAGTGCGAGAGCCATCTCAAGGGCCAGAACGTGCGTGGAATGGCGGCGTTGCCGCGGCAGGAGGCAATCAGCAGCACGCATCTCGGGTGGACGAGTGACCCGATCTGACAAGCTAGCATACCGCCAAATGAGACGCCGCCAACCACGCAGGTTTGGTCGATCGCCAGGGACCGGGCAGTGCGGGCCGCGTACGCCGGGAGGCTTTCGTCCGCCTCCGCCACCGGCATTGGAGGCGTTTCGATCTCCAGCCCCCCTTCTCGCTGCGGGCCAAAGAGCCGCTCGTCACAGCCCATGCCAGGAAACAGAATGATCCGGGGTGCGGCCATGCGGACAGTAGAACGGTTGGATATCGCCGACGCAAGTCCGGAGCCGCTACAATGGTGGTCGTGACCCTGCAAGGACCGCGCATCCTGGTGATCGAGACCTCCAGCCGGGTGGGCAGCGTCGCCCTGGCGACGGACGGGGGCGTGGTGAGCGCCGAGCGATTGCCCGGACGGATGCGGCACGCGGGTGAGCTCATGCCTGCCGTGGACAGCATGCTCAGGCAGGCGCGCTGGCCGGCGAACACCCTTACCGACATTTACCTCTCGATCGGCCCGGGTAGTTTCACCGGGCTGCGGATTGCGGTCACTGTTGCCCGCACGCTGGCGTGGTCGATCGGCACCCGGATCGTGGCGGTCCCCACCGTTGACGGCCTCTCGCACAATGCCTTCTCGGCAATACCGCGACCGGAGCATGTGGCCGTGCTCCTGGATGCCAAGCAGGCCCAGGTCTTTGCGGCGGCGTTTTCGCTGCGCGATGGAGCCTACGAGAAGGTGATCGACGCGCACATGGCTCCTCCGGCCGAGTTTCTGGCCCGCTGCCCGCGTCCGCTGAGCGTGCTGGGGGAGGGGATTCCATACCATCGGCAGGCGATCGACGACGGCGGCGTCACGGTGATGGCGGAGGAGCTGTGGTGGCCGCGGGCAGAGCATGTGCTGGCCGTGGGTCGGACCCGGGCCATGCAGGGGCAATTCACACCCAGTGGCGAGTTGCTGCCTTTGTACATCCGTCGTCCAGAGGCGGAGGAGAAATGGGAGCGGCTGCAAGGCCCTGACCGCGAGCCGAGCCGGTGACGTTCACGCTTCGCTCGGGGCAGTGCCCGGGTCGGAGGTGATCAGCAGACGGTGTCAGGAAACGATCCAACGAGGAGGCGCCGGGGTTAGCAGAACCCTCCGGATATCGCGCTCATCAGGCTCGTGGTCACTGTGCTGCTGGTATTCGGCAACAGGGTCGTGAACCAGGCGGCGATCATCGCCTGGGCGAAGTCGCTCAAGCCGTTGACGACAGCCGTCTGCACGTCGGGATCGTTGCAGCCGACGGCGCCCACCACGAGCAGGATGGCGGTCCCGAAAGCCATAAGGCGACGACGTGACGATCGCTGTAAGTGGGAAAGCTTCATGCAAATCCTCCCGCGAGTAGCCGGGTGTTCATCCACACAGAGCGGCTGGGACCTGCAAGGGTCGGCCCGCCCATCCCTGCCCTATCATTATACCGACAGTCCGAACATCGGTTGATGCCGTCCGGGGAATGAGTTCCGAGACGTACCCCTACCCCTGCCTGGACGGGCGAAAACATGATACCATCGCCCGGGGCACGGGACCACTTGTTTTCGGTTCGGTCGTTACTTCAATCATTACAAGGCCTTACGTCATTCGAGCCGCCCCGGCGTCAGACCGCGATGCCGCTGGACTCAAGGAAGAGGATGCGCGAGCAGGTCTGGCACTGGTAGACCTTGTCGCCGGACTGCAGGGCGTTGACGATCTCGAGGGGGATGGACATGTTGCATCCATTGCACACGAACTCGGCCCGCTTGGGGTGGGTCTTGTGGAGGAGGGCCATGGCCTCGCCGTCGTGTTTCTCGCAGGTTTTCTCGAAGATCTGGAGGACACCCAAGGGGACGAGTGCGGCGGCTTCGGCGCGTTGACTCTCGAGTTCCTTGACCTCGGCGGCCAATTCGGCTTCGTTGGCTGCGGCGACGCGGGTCAGTTCGGCGACCTGGGCGTGCTCTTTCTCAAGCCTAGCTTTGAAGTCCCGTTCCTTCTTGCGTTCCTCGTCGACGCGGCCCATGACCGCGAGGACCTGATCCTCGATCTTGAGGCTGTCGGCCTTCTCCATGTTGAGCTGGGTCAACAGGGCGGCGTATTCTTTGTTTGACTTGGTGCGATTGAGGGCTTCCTTGAGCTTCTGGATGTGTTCTTCCTTGGCCTTGCGGTCGAGCTCGAACCGGTCGGCACCGGCCTGAGCCTGCTTGATGCTCTGATGGGTCTCGGCGATCTGCTGCTCCAGCTTGGAAACTCGCTTGCGGCAGACTTCAACGCTTCGGCGCTTGGAGAGGATCTTCTCATTGAGGTTGCGGAGTTGATTCTCGATGGTCTGCAGCCGAAGCAGTGCGTCCAGCGTGGCTCCCATATTCACATTTCCATGTCTTGGTCGGCGGACCAGCAGGTATCAGCTTGTCAACCGCGTTCCGATCGCCGCTCGGAGACGCCGCCCTGACAGTGCCCCGACACGGTCGATCGGATGCGCCCATGTCGAGCAAAGGGCAAGGAGTTATTATCCGCGTTCCGAGCACCGTTCGCAAGGCCGAATCGCTTGTGAACTCGCGAATTCCTCCTTATGCTGGACTGGATGAGCACGCCCGAGAAAATCACGGTGGGCACGCTGGCGGCGGCCAAGCGGGCCGGGCGCAAGTTCAGCGTCTTGACCTGCTATGACGCGGCATTCGCACGACTTATGGCCGCGTCCGGCGTTGAGGTTCTGCTCGTCGGCGACACCGCGGGGGAAGTGGTCCTGGGGTTGTCGAGCACCCGCGACGTACCGGCGGAGTTTCTGCTCGGCATCACCGCGGCGGTTCGTCGCGCCGCCCCGGGGGCGTTCGTGATGGCCGATCTCCCCTGGTTCTACCGCCAGGAGGACGTGACCGGCACGGTGGCCGGGTGCGGGCGCTTCGTCCGCGAAACCCAGGCTGACGCGGTTAAAGTCGAGGTTACAGGAAAGGACGCCGCCCTGGTCTCCGCGATCCGTGCCTCGGGCATACCGGTTGTGGCCCATCTGGGTCTGCTGCCGCAGTGGATCACCGGACGAGAGGGCTACCGGGCGTTCGGCCGCGACGCGAAGGAGGCTGCCCAACTGATCGAGGATGCCGCTCGTCTGGAAGCTGCTGGCGCTTCTCTCCTCCTCCTGGAGGCCGTGGCGAGCGAGGTGGCGGGCGAGATCACCGCCCGGGCGTCAGTGCCGGTGATCGGATGCGTGTCCGGCCCGCGCTGCGACGGGACAGTCGTGGTTCTGCACGACATGCTCGGACTGGGTGGAGGTCATCGGCCACGGGCGGTCAAGCAGTACCTGGATCTCTCCGCGGTCCTGTCGAAGGCGTTCCGAGACTACGTCGACGATATTCATGCGGGCCGGTTTCCGGTTGAGGCCGACGCGATCCACATGAGACCGGGCGAACTTGAGAAGCTTTCGGCACCTGCCGGAGGTCGCTGATGCCGAGGCTGTCGGTGGTCATCCCGTGCTACAACGAGGCCGAGAACGTGGCCGAGCTGTACCGGCAGCTCTGTGAGGTGGTCAGCTGCGTCAGCGGCGACGCCGAGTTCCTGTTTGTCGACGACGGAAGCCGGGATGGAACGCTGGCCCGGTTGCGCGGTCTGGCCGGGCGGGACGCGCGGGTGCGGGCGGTGAGCCTGTCGCGCAACTTCGGGCACCAGGCGGCCCTCTCGGCGGGGATCGACCATGCCCGGGGGGACGCAGTCGTGGTCATGGACGCCGACCTGCAACATCCGCCGGAGTTGATCCGCCGCTTCGTCGAGAAATGGGGCGAGGGCTACGACATCGTGTACGCCTACCGGGAGGGGGTCAAGCCGCGGCTGGGATACCGAATCATCAACCGGCTGATGAGGGTGCGAATTCCCCCCGAATCGGCCGACTTCCGGCTGATGGATCGCCGCGTCGTGGAGGCCTTCCGGCACATGCCGGAGCGGACCCGGTTCATCCGGGGCATGTTGAGTTGGCTGGGCTTCCGGCAGGCCGGCGTGGGATACCAGGACCGCGAGCGGTTTGCCGGTCAGCGGGCCTACACGCTGCACCAAACGGCCCGTATGGCCCTCAACGCGGTGCTGTCGTTCTCGATCATTCCGTTGCGGCTGGCGTCTTTGCTGGGTCTCGTGACGCTGCTGGCCGGGCTCGCGTACGCCGCTTACGTTCTATTCGCCTGGTGGAATGGCTGGGATCTGGCCCGCGGCTGGCCCGCCCTGATCATGACTATCCTGATCCTCGGCGGGGTCCAGCTCATCTGCCTGGGCATCATCGCGGAGTACATCGGGCGAGTGTTCGAAGAGGTGAAGCACCGGCCGCTGTACGTGGTCCGCGAGGAGGTCGGCGGTGGCAGCGAAACGGGACCCAGCGCCTCCTGACCCCGGACATGCCGGGTGAGGTCCCGGCCCTCTCCTGGCTTAGCTCAGTGTTCCGCGATGGGCCATGCCATATCGCCGATGACCAGCGGTCACTTGATCTCGTGGCGTTCCGGCGGCTGCATCGTCAACCGAACCCGCAACGGCAGGAGCAGACCGCCCGCACAGCCGACACGAGCCTGGTAATCACCCGCCCCGAGCATGTGTTCATCCGCCTCTTGCGGCAACGCCTGAGGTTCGTTCAGCGGCGGTCCGAAACGACGGATCGGCTCCCTGGGCCACTGCAACAGGTATTGGCCCTCCTCCAACTCCCCTTTCCATGTCCATCGACGGCCGGCGAGTTCAACCCAAGGGTCTTTGATCGTGCGTTTGTCAAGGACCGGCAGGGCCTTGATCCCCCCGATTCCGCACGACACGGTCTTCCGGCCGGGCAGACCGTTGTAGTACAAACCGAGGTAGCGGACCCGGCGGTAATCGATGGGATCCTGGGCCGGACGATCCAACTGCTGATAGCGCCACCCGTTGAAGTTGTTCTGAATGTAGTAGTCGGTCGCTCCTTTCTCGTCACGCAGTTGAATCTTGAACGCGCCCCCGTTGCCGTCACCGCGCAGCCAGAAGCCGATTCCCCTGTGCCGCGTCAGATCCAGCGGTGGATCAAATCGCCGGCCGATGTAGGACCAGCCATCCGCACCGCTCCGATCGCTCACCGCCGTGTAAACCGCGCAGCTCGAACCCCCGGGGACTTCCTCGCCGCCCAGTTCAAGCTTCTGCGTCACCTGCTGCAGCGTGGCCCGCTCGCCCGGCTCATACGGCTCGAGGCTCGCGAAGCGTTCCAGCGTCACCGCCTCGGGCGCGGAATAGGCCGGCCCAGCTTCGAGCCAAGGGCCGGAGAGAGCCTGGATCTGAAAACCGCAACGCGTTTCCGATTGGCCGCTGCGGACGTTCCAGACGTTCTCCTTTCCATCGACTCGAGACACGTCTCGCCAAGGTTCATAGACGACGCGCTGAAACACCTGCCCCTGCGGCGTATCGAGCAGTCGATACTCCCGCCGCCTCCCAAGCCGGGCCAGCCGCTGTGCCGGTTCCATCTTCACCGCCAGCGCTGGATCGACGCGCAGCCGCTGCCGCATCTCCGGTGAGACTCGGCCGGAAAGCCGCAACTTCTCGTACCGCGCGATGAGATCGAGAATGTCCGCGGTGAACGGATGCCGGGCCGCCGCGTCCACCGAAACCTGGAACGACATCGAGGCGCCGTAACCGATCGTGGCTCCCAGCACGTACTCGAATTGATCGATCGTGGCCATCGGGTCGTAACCGTAGTACCAGCCGATGTCCAACGGCATGCCGTCCCGGGCGAACGAATCGAACCAACTGGACCGCTCGTCGAGATAGCCCTTGATGTCCCCGTGCCCGTCGGCCGAGGCGGAACGGGCCAGCAGGTGCCAGGAGTAGTGGCTGAAGCTGCTGGCCTGGAGCAGCACGTTCTTGTTGCTCAGCTTCTCATAAATGGTCTTGTGCAACAGGGCGTTGTAGTACCAATGATCGCCCTGCAGTCGCTCCGAGCCGTCGAAATACAGCATCTCCGCGTTGACAGTATTAGCCACTTTTGCGAAGTTGTCAGCGATCTCCCCGAGGATGCTCGTGTCCATATCGTAAAGGAAGTAGCCATAGGCTTTGCGTACGTGGGCCACTCGATCGCCCCGGGAATGACCCACGGCCCTCGTGCCGAGGTAGCCTCGCCGGCACTGCTCGAATCCCCATGGCGCCTGCATGCGGCGGGCCCCGTACCAGACCAGCTCGTTGCCAATCTGCAGCACGGACCCCGGCCCTTCATAACCGCCGTCCTCGTTCGGAAAGTCCCCCGGTACCGCCGTGACCGGGACGAAGGCCGCGTTCTCGTCGATGTCGACGGCCAGCGTGCCGAAGGCGTCTCGAACCAGCCGCGGGTCCGGAATCGGGGTCAGGTACGCATCGGGCGGGTAGATGGAAGCGGCCAGGAGATGCAGTCCCACGCGGAAGCCGGCCTCACGAAAGCGGTGGATCGTTCGTCGCAAGCCTTCAACGCCGTCCGGAAAGTGCTTCCGATTGACCTGGTAGTGGCCGGTTGTCTCGCACCAGGATTCCTGGCCGAGCAGAATCATGTGAAAACCGCCCCGTCGGGCGAGGACCAGAGCCCGGTCAAACTGGGACTCGTCGAAGCTGGTCAGAAACAGATAAGAGCGATCGATCCAGGGGGAGCGTTTGTTCCATTCATTGCCTGGCCGTGGCGTGGGCAGGCCGGCAGCCGCTTCAAGCCGCTGCAGGGTCTCGGTCCATTGCGACGTCGGGCAGACCACGATCGCCGCACCCGCGGGCTCAATGCCGTGGCGATCGTAAGTCTCGGCGATCAACGCCAGCGACGAGGCGGCTTTCGACGGGCGGGATTCGGAACGGTTGGCGCGGGCGGCCAACTGGCCGGGTTCCGCGTGAACGTTAGGATCCATGGCCAACACCGCGACCGTCCACTCGCCCACGTCTGCGGCGTTCAGCGTGTGGGCCACGCGGGCACCGTCCGGCACCGGCAGCCCAGCCGTCCGGAGCCGCTTGACCGACCGGTCGCAGGACAGCTTGGTCAGCCGAAGCAGCACGAATCCCGAATGCCGGGCCACAGACCATTCCGCCGAGGCCCCGTCTTCAAACAAGGCGATCAGCCGATCGCCCTGCCAGGACAGAGCCCGCGGAAACTGCTCACCCCGGTCCGTCTCGATCATCATCATCGGTTGGCTTCCGGTCAGACCGGTGTCCCGTTCACCAAGGAACAGGCCGGCGACATAGCCGTGCTCGTCGAGTACCAGACGCCCTGTTCCCAGATCCAGGGTGACCTCCGCCAAGGCTGACTGAAGCCACAGAAGACTGACCGCAGCCGTGATGAGCACTCTCGTCCGCATGGTCCGCCTCTCCCGTGACACCTCGTCCGGCCACACCGCCACGGCAAGCCATTGTATCATCACTCCTTCGGCGAACCTCAGTTTCCGCCTGTTCGAAGGGTGCGGCCGGGGGGCGGGAGCCACGCGGCAGCGTTTTGACAGCCGCCGGACTCGGCCGCACAATGACCCGCACTGGACGCATCATTCAACCCTTCAAGGAAGGAGCACGCCATGAGCAAGACACAAGCCGGCCGAAACCCGTTCGCGAATGCACCGGTTGAGAACCCCTCTCAGCTCGGCGGCATCGAGACCTCCGTACTGGACAACGGCCCCGGGCGCGGCGTGCGCATCGCCTGGGTGAACACCGGTACCGGCCTGCGATACAAGGTCGTCATCGACCGCGGGCTGGACATCGCCGACGCCGAGTTCTGCGGGCAGTCGCTGACCTGGCATTCCCTGACCGGCACGACGGCCCCGTCGCACAGCTACAACCACTGGATGGAGTGGCTGCGCGGCTTCTACGGCGGCCTGATGGTGAGTTGCGGACCGCTGAATACCGGCGGGCCGTTCGTCGAGGACAAAGAGACCTACGGCCTCCATGGGACGCACTCCCACACCTGCGCGATCGTCGAGTCGATCATCAATCCCGACCCCGCCCGCGGGCAGTTCGACATGAGCATGACCGCCCTGGTTCGTACGGCCCGCGTCTTCGGCCCCAACGTCGAGCTGCGCCGGACGATGAGTAGCACGCTGGGCGAGTCGGCCATCCGCGTTCGCGACGAATTCACCAATCGTGGCAACCAACCGGTCCCGCACGCCTGGCTGCTGCACATCAACTTCGGCTATCCGCTGCTGGAGCCCGGTGCCAGCGTTTACTGCTACAGGGGCAAGATCACGCCCCGCGGCGACAGCGTGGACTGGTTCACGAAGCGCAAGGACTTCCGCTCCGCGCCCGCTCCGCAGGCAGCCCACCGCGGCACCGGCGAGGTCTTCACTTACATCGACCCGCAGGCCGACGCGAAGGGCTTGGTCTGCTGCGGGCTGGTCAACCGGAAGCGCGGGCTGGGCGTCAAGGTCGAGTACCCGCGCAGTGACTACGCCCGACTGGGCAACTGGCAGCACTGGGGGCCGAACGGCTCGTACACCGGGGCCCTCGAGCCGATGACCGCCGGCGTCGAAGGCCGGCCGGTCGACCGCCAGCGCGGCTGGTTCAGGACGCTGGAGCCCGGCGAGACGGCCATCCACCGCTGCACGATCACGGCCACCACGGCCAGGGCTGACTTGGCGGCGCTGCTGAGGCTGAATGGGGGAAGGTAGCGGGCAGCCGGCGGGAGTCCACGCATCGTGGCCGACCTGGACGAGAATGGGCCTGTCAAGGCCGGCGAGATACCGATGCCACGGAGGCGGTGGGGCACCCTCCCGGTCACTTGATCCACCGGGCAGCCGCACTCTTCAACTTGGCCGCCAAATCGGTCTTCTCCCAGGTGAACCCGGGCAGATTCCGCCCGAAGTGCCCGTTGCGGGCGGTCTCGCGGTAGATCGGGCGCTTGAGCCTCAGGTGCTTGATGATGCCCTGTGGCGTCAGCGGGAACAGGTCGCGAATCAGGCCGGCGATCTTCACATCGTCGATCAGGCCAGTACCGAAGGTGTCCACGTGGACGCTGACCGGCTCGGCCACGCCAATGGCATAGGCAAGTTGGATCTCGCATTCCCGGGCCAGTCGGGCAGCGACCACGTTCTTGGCAATGTAGCGACCCATGTAGGCCGCGGATCGGTCAACCTTGCTCGGGTCCTTGCCACTGAAGGCTCCGCCGCCGTGACGGCCGCGACCGCCGTAGGTATCCACGATGATCTTGCGGCCGGTCACGCCGGAATCGCCGTGCGGGCCGCCGACCACGAACCGGCCGGTGGGATTGATGTGGAACTTGATGCCGCTGCGCCAGAGGTCCGGTCGCTCCTTGACCACGACGGGCTTGACGATCTTGTTGACAATCTGCTGGCGGGCGGCCTTGGACATGTTGCCGCTGCGATCGACAACATCCTCGGTGTGCTGTGTCGAAACGACAATGGTGTCGATCTGGCTGGGCAGATTGTTGACATACTTGACGGTGACCTGGCTCTTGCTGTCCGGGCGAAGCCACTTGATTTCGCCCTGTTCGCGGGCCTCGGTGAGGCGTTCGACGAGGCGGTGGGCGAGATGGATGGGCAGGGGCATGAGGGCCTTGGTCTCGCGGCAGGCGAAGCCGAACATGAGTCCCTGGTCGCCGGCGCCCTGTTCTCTGTGCAGGCCCTGGCCCTTGGTGACGCCCTGGCTGATATCGGGCGACTGGGCGTGCAGGGCGCGAACCACCGCGCAGCTGCGATAATCGAAGCCGGTGCTGGCATCGTCGTAGCCGATCTCGCGAACCGTCTCGCGGGCGGTGGCCTCGGCGTTCGCCAGGGCCATGGCCGCGGCGGCGTTGTGAGGGGTCACCTCGCCGGCCATGACGATGAGGCCGGTGGTCACCAGGGTCTCCACCGCCACGCGCGCGTCGGGGTCGTGCTGGAGCAGGCTGTCCAGCACCGCATCCGAGATCTGGTCGCAGACCTTGTCCGGGTGACCCTGGGAAACCGACTCCGATGTGAACAGATAGGAACCGTTGCGCTTGGCCATCGCTATGCGCTTGCCTTTCAGTATGGACAGAATCTCCATCCCCGTGCTGTGCAGGGGCCCACGTCAGCGATGCAATGATAAGGCGGCGAACGCAACGTGACAAGGCGGTGGCGCGCCAGCATCGGCCGACAGTGAAGTCCGGGAGTCTCTCGTGGTATACTACAAGCCGCCGTCCCGGCCCCAGAGGCGGCGTGTGGGGCGGCGAGTCAACCGGTCCAAGGGGCCACAACATGAGCGATGCCAAGCGTATCTCGCGGCGAGAAGTGTTGACGGGTGGGGCGGCGGTTGCGGCCGGCGCGATCGGCTTCCCGACGATCATCCCTTCGCATGTCCTGGCGGCGCCGGGCCGGGAAGGAGCGAACGACCGCATCGGCATCGGGATTATCGGCCCCGGCCGGCAGGGCTCGGCCGTTCTGGCGGACGCCGCGAAACGGGGTCGCGTGGTCGCGGTGGCGGACGTCAACCTACCGAGGGCTCAGGCCTGCGCCAGCAAGCACAACGCCAAGGCCTTCCAGGATTACCGCAAGATGCTCGAGCTCAAGGAGGTGGATGCGGTGATCGTGGCGACGCCCGACCACTGGCGGGTGCTGTGCTGCATTCACGCGGCCCAGGCAGGCAAGGACATGTACGCGGAGAAGTGCCTCACGCTGACGATTCGTGAAGGCCGCGTGCTGGTCGATGCGATCCGCAAGTACAAGCGTGTGTTCCAGACCGGCAGCCAGCAGCGGTCGATGGCCGCCAACCGGCTGGGCTGCGAGCTGGTGCGTAACGGGCACATCGGCAAGGTACACACGGTCATTGGCGCCAACTACCCCAGTCCGTGGGAGTGTGCCATGCGGGCCAAGCCGATCCTGGAGGGTCTGGACTGGGACACGTGGTGCGGGCCGGTCGAGCCGGTGCCATTCCACAACGACCTCTATGCCCCTCGGGCGAACCCCGGCTGGCTCTCATTCCGACAGTTCAGCGGCGGAGAGATGACCGGCTGGGGCAGCCACGGGCTGGATCAGATCCAATGGGCGCTGGGAATGGACGAGTCGGGACCGGTCGAAGTGTGGGTGGAGGGACCGAAGTTTGACCCGCCAACTTACACCGATGCGGGTCCGCGGGCGGTGGGCGAGGCTCGCTGCAAGCAGCCGATGATCTTCTACCGGTACGAGAACGGCACGGTCGTCAGGCTGGACAACGGCCCCGAGGGTGGTGCGGTTTTCATCGGCGACAGGGGCAAGATCACCATCGACCGGGCCAAGGTCAAATCCGACCCGGTCGAGATCGTGAAGGAGCCGGCGAAGGAGAACGAGCTCCATCTCTATCGCAGCGACGACCACATGCGCAACTGGTTTGAGTGCATGAAGTCGAGGAGGCCGTGCGTGGCCGATGTCGAGACCGGCCATCGGAGCTCCACCGTGTGCCATCTGGGTAATATCGCTCGCTGGCTCAACCGGAAGCTCAAGTGGGATCCGGCCAGGGAAACGTTCGCCGGCGACGAAGAGGCCAATGCCTACCTGGACCGCAAGCGGCGCCAAGGGTACGAGCTTCCCGAGAAGGTCTAGCTGGTTGAGCTTCTCTCAGTTAAAGCGTATCACTGTAAACGACCGCGGCGCGAACGTGTAGCGCCCATCGTGGTGAGTCCAGGGACTCTGGGCAGGGACGATACTCCGCGTGCTCGCCGCGGTGTTGACGGCGTCCAGGGGTCCGGCCAGGACCTCCACGGCCGCGGCCGGCTGGGCAGGCGTGAATCCGCTCCAGCGCAGGGCGGTCGGCACGGGCTGATCGCCGGGATTGACCACCTGGATAACTAGCGTCTTGCCGTCCGCGCTGCGCTTCGCACTGACATCGAGTACCTCGCCGGGACTGTGCACTTCGCTCGCGACCAGCATGGGCTGGTAATTGCGGGAAATCATTCGGGTTACGTATCCCGGCGGCTGCAGCCAGACCTGAGAGGGGTTCAGGAAGAGCAGGCCCTGGTTCCAGCCGTTGTCGTTCTGACCGTCGGGCTGGAGGCAGTTGGCCGACGTGGCGATGGGAATCCGGCCGTCGCGCTCGATGGCGTTGATGGCCATCGCGTTGGCGAGTGCTCGGCGTTGCGAGTGGTTGCCGGCGTTGAACTCAAAAATCACGACCCGATGCTTGGCTCCATCGGCGATGCGAGCCAAGGCATCAATGTAGGAAATGGTCCCCCCCCAGTCGGGCCGCGGGCCTTCCGTGCTGATGTGGACGTCGAACCACACCTCGCGGTTGTGCTGCTTGGCGAGCCGCAGGATCTTCTGCTGGGTTGCCAAGGTGGTGATGCCGCCGGCCGCACCCGTGATGTGGAACGGATCGACGATTGGGTGGCCGTAGCAGAAGTCCCCCACAACGAGAATGATGTCCGGATCCTTGGCCCAGATCGCCTCGGCCATGGGTCTGAACTTCTCCCAGTAGTCTTCGTTGACTTTCTCTTCGTTGCCGAGCTGGAGGTATCTCAGGCGGTACGGAGCGGGATGGCCGTCGGCGGCGCGCTTGCCGCCCCACTCGCTGTCAGCCGGGCCGTTGACGTACTCGATGAAATCGGCCATGTCCTGCGGCGTCTCGCCCATGTTCACGTCGGGGATGCCCAGGAAACCGGCCGCCTCGCAGAAGTTCAGGAAGTCAGGGATGCCCCAACCGTTGGAGGAATGCGGATACCAGAAGCCCTGATACGGTGGCCGGTGGTCGCGAGGGCCGATCATCTTCTTCCAGCGATACTCGGCGTGGTTGACCATACCCCCCCCCTGCCGGAGGACGGTAATGCCCTGGTCGATGAGGCCCTCGGCGACATCCTTGCGTGTAGGCAGATTCTTGAATCGGCCCCAGGGACCGGGTTGCAGCAAGGCGTAGCCCACGACCACGGACCCCGGCTGCTTGAGTTTGAGTGCGAACCGTCCGGTCTTCTCGGTCGCGGCGGGTGTCAGCCCGAACTCGATCTTCTGCCACTTGTCGCTCGCGACCATCGCTCTCGCTTCCGCATGGACACGGTCGCCCTCCCGGCTTTCCAGGGCTACGGACAACTCCGCCGGCTTGGCCGCACGCGCCCACACCCAACCCTCGTACGGCTTGCCCGCAACAAAGGACATGCCCCAGCGGTTGAGGCCCTGGTTCTCGATGCCGATTTCGCCATCGCCTCCGGTCAGGGTGATTCGCTGGCTCTGGCGTCCAAGGAAGGCTTCGCGGGGCTCGAGGGCGAACCCGCCGGTCGCCGTGCCGCGTCGCATGGCTCGCCACATGCCGCTGACGTTGTCGCGCCAGGCATCTTCGGCGACGCGCTCAAACGGCAAGTTCCGAGCTTGCCCATCCAGGGTAACCGCGAGGCTGCGGAATCTCGCCTCGCGCTGCCAGGTTCGCAGGCCCACCGCCCCGCTTTCCAGCGGGTAGTCGTTGTCGTCGTATCGCATGACCTCCTTGCCGTCGACCAGCACTTCCAGGCGCTGCTTCACCATGCGTACGGCGAGCGTGACCCACTGATTAACCGGCACCTCGCAGGGCACCCTGCCGATGGGTTCCCAGTTCTGCCGGTGGCGACCAAGGACCAGCTGTCCCGAAGATTCGAGGGAGATCTCGTAGCCGGTGAACTTGTCCGCGCCGTTGCCGGGGCTGCGTACCTTGACGATCAATCCTGCGTTGCCGTCCCTCGAGTCGGGGAGGAGCACCTGGATTCTGACCTCGCCGTCGGCCAAGGCGGGGACGTCGGCGATGAGCTTGGGCCCGTCGCCGCCCGCGGCGTGCAGTTCACCGCCGTCTGGCTGCCAGCGGCCGCCGTACGCTCTGAAACCCCGTAACTCTGGAGAGGGTGAAGCTTCCTGGAAGCTCTCACCGAAGACCATCTGGCTGTCGATTCCGCCGTAGATCTCGTGATTGACGTCCTCGATGCATGCACCGGTCAGGTAGCGCGACACGCGATGTCGAACCTGGTCGGCATGGATGGTGATGGCCGCTTCCTGGGCCGGGGCCACCGCCGCGAGAGCGCCCACTGCCGCCGCCCAGACGAAGGTCCTTCGGGGTGTCATGTTGACGTGTCTCCTTGTGGTAGGGTGATCCGTCCTGTCCGTCTGCCGGAAGACGGCCACCTTCTCCATGGTACGCCTACAAAAGGCGGTGTCGATGAGTTTCCACCGCCGGAAATTGAGATTCTTTGTCCGTCCAGCGGCTTCCGCCCACACGGCGGCCTTGGGGAACAGTGTGTTTCCGCCGACCTCCGCGGGCTTCTCGACCATCGTCCTTGGCGCCTCGGTCGGCCGCTCGTAGAATAAGGCTGGCCGCTCGGGAAACGTGGCCAAGGCTAGCGCTCGCATCGACGGCCTTCGGTATATCGAGCGCACGCAACCGATGTCCGACAACCGTCTCCGGCGTCACATCGCCATCGTGGCTGCTCGGCTCATGTACGAGCGGTCCGAGAAAGAGTACTTCACCGCCAAGCGCAAGGCCGCGGCACAGCTGGGCGTGAACTTCGTCCGCCATCCGCAGGAGCTGCCCTCCAACCGTGAGATCCGCGACCAGGTCCAGATCATGGCCCGGATGATCGAGGGCGACAACCGGCTGCGCAAGCTGCAGGATATGCGGGTCACGGCCCTGCGGCTCATGAGGCTGCTGGCCGCGTTCAATCCCCGGCTGATCGGCAGCACGCTCACCGGGCACATCCGCAAGGGCTCGGATATCGATATCCACGTATTTAGCAACGAGACAGGGGCGATCACGGACGTGCTGGACACTTACGGCCACGAGTACGAGGTCGAGCACAAGCGGGTGATCAAGCACAACAACGAGCGGATGTTCACCCACATTCACGTAGCGGGCATTTACACCTCCGAGCTCACCATTTACACCCGCGATCTGGCGAACTACACGTTCAAGAGCTCGATTACCGGGACGGCCATCGAGCGGGCGTCTATCGCGGAGCTCGAACAGCTCATCGCCCGTGAGCATCCGGGTGCCGACACCAGCGAGGAAGCGGAAACGATCGGGGCGGTCGATCCGCTGCTCATCTGGTCGCTGCTGCTCGCGCCCCTGGAGGGCGTCGGGCAGGACCCGCGTCATCATCCCGAGGGCGACGCCCTGTACCATTCGCTGCAGGCCTTTAAGCTGGCCCGCGAGGAGGTGCCGTACGACCAGGAGCTGATCACCGCCGCCCTGCTGCACGACGTGGGCAAGGCCATTGACCCGCACGACCACGTGTCCGCAGGGCTGGAGGCGCTCGAGGGCACGTTGACCGAGCGCGAGGAGTATCTCATTGGCCATCACATGGCGGCGCTGGAGTACGGCGATCCTACCCTTGGGGCCAGGGCCCGGGCCGCGCTCGAAGCCTCCGAGTGGTTCGACGATCTCATGACGCTGCGCGACGTCGACGACCGAGCTCGTCGCACCGGGGTAGAGGTGTGTACCGTCGAGGAGGCCCTGGCGTTCCTCAAGACGATGGATGAGGAGAGCCGCATGTAGCTCACCGCGCAGAGCCCTCCAGAGATGATGATCGCCGCATGCCACCGTCGTCTACCCAGACGCCACACCATGCAGTGAGGGTCGTACGCAAAGCCTCACTCCGGGCAGGTGTGGACCGGGGGCAGGCCCAGGAGGCTGTAGCCGCAGAGCGGGCAGCGCATCTTACCGGGAACGGAAAGGGGTGTGGACATGGAACCATTATGCTCCACCTCCCATGACTTGTTAGTAGAAGTATCAAGCTCCTACAGGGTTGATGAATGATGGCTGCTCCGGTTCCCCGGGGTGGGCAGCGCGGCCCCGGGCTAAGTGGAGGGAAACACCGGCGTCAGTTTCGCCGCCAAGGTCCTGAGTTCAGCCTCCTCCCCCCCACCGATCGGCCGGAAGTTCATGGCCAGCTCGATCATCATTTTGAGGAGCACTTCCTCGCCGGCTGAGACGGCCGACGTGACCGGCTGGCTCAACGTGAACCGCAGGCCCAGTTCCGCCTCGCGGTGATCGGTGAGAGGTTGATACCAGCATCGGCTGTACCTGGAACGATCGGGGGCGTCCTTGGGCCACTTCTGACGAGCCAGGGCCTTGAGGGCCAGCCTGGCGACACCTTTGGCCTGGGCCTTCTGAAGGATCTTGGGCCCCCAGTCGTTCTTCAGGAAGCTGGCGAAGTTGACCGGAAACAGGACGGAATCGAAGTCGTAGCGGTCCATGGCCGCCACCGCCGCCGCGATCGAGTGGGCGGAGAAGCCCAAATGCCGAAGCCGACCAGATTTTCTCGCTTCGCTGAAGACCTCCATCGCCCCGCCCTTGGCGAAGGCCGCGTCCACGTCCTTGGCGACGTCGGTGATCGCGTGCAGCTGGTACAGGTCAAAATGGTCGGTCCGCATCCGTTTCAGCGATCGATCGAGTTCCGCGGCCGCCCCGTCGCGGCCGCGCTGCGTGGTCTTGCAGGCGAGGAAGACCTTCTTGCGGTGTGGTTCAAGGGCCGGGCCGAGCACCTCCTCCGCGTTGCCGTAGGTTGGGGCCACGTCGAAGTAGTTGACCCCACGTTCCACGGCCTCGGCCACCAGTCGGTTGGCGTGCTTCTGTTCCATGCTCGAGACGACCAGGCCGCCGAAGCCCACCACCGACAGCTTGATGCCGGTTTGGCCATACTCCCGTCGGGGGAGCGTCGGGGCGTTGCCCGAGGGGGCCTCGTCGGCGGGGGCGGTTTCCATGCTCTCCGCCTGTCCGGCGGCGAGCGCGGCGGCGGATGCTGCGGCCGACTGGAGGAAGGTCCTGCGGTTCATGGTCATTCTCCTGATGGGAGCGCCGTCGTTGCCTGAGTGCGCCCGCTAGACGGAAAACCGTCTCTAAGAAGACGCGGGCTTGCTTGCCGGTATTGTAGTCCCCGTTTCTCGAAGGGACCCAGTATCCGGGCCTGCCTGCCGCCGGGCGAGGACGCGCTGCAGAGCCTGCTTCAGCTGCCCGTCGAGTCTGGCGGCGGCCTCGGTGATGGTCTCGGTCACCCCCTGGCCGGGCATAGACGCCAAAGCGTCACACGAGGCCACCTGGATCCGGGACTCGAATTTGCCCCAGCGGGCAGCGTTGGCCAGGTTTTCGAGCACGATTCTGGCATCTTCTGCCCCCCCAAGACGTCCCAGGCCATGCAGGGCGCGGCAGTAGTCGATGGCGGTTGCGGCGCCAAACGAACCCATTCTGCGGAAGGCGGCGAGGGCATCCGCCTCGACCCCGCTGTCGGCCAGGGTCTCGGCTGCGGTGAGGAGTGCCCGGGCTGCGTTTGGCTCCCTGGCCTCGAACGCCTTCTGGATTGTCGCCAAGGCGGCCGGATCGGCGATTCGGGCCAGAGCGTCTCGGGCCCTGGTGCGGATGGGATCCTCCCCGTTCTCGGCCCCCACACGCAGAACAGGAAGGACGTCCCGCTCGGCCTTCTCGCCGAGGGCATCGAGGATCGCCAGAAGCCGATCGCCGACGACGAGCTGCAGCCCCCCCACCAGGGCCTCAAGCGTGTTCCGAGACGGGATGGCGATCAGGGTTCGCCGCACGTCCTCGCCGATCTGCTCGTCGGCCAGCCAGCGATACAGTGGATCGACACACTCGGCGTTCCCCACCACGGCCAGCATCCGGCAGATCCACCGCCGCGTCTCGACCGAATAGCCGGGCTGCATCTGTTCCACGAGGGCCAGGGACACTTGCCTCTGGTGTCCGTCGGCCCATGCCCGAGCCGCGATCTGGAGCAGCGCCTCTCGGGCGTTTCTGCCCAGGTCGCCGGTCTCCCTGTCCATCACCGGCACCAACGCGGCCACGGATGCTGTTCCTGCCTCTACAAGACTCTTAAAGGCACCTCGAATGGCTGCGGGGTCGTCGGCACCCAGTGCCGCGATCCGCGGATCGTCCGGCTGGAGTGCCTCTGGGGCGCGGGCATCCGCGGCGTTCTGTGCGGGCCGCGTGCTCGTGCTGGAGGGTGCCAGCGCATTCTCGCTCATGGGGGTGATCTCCTTGCCCACAGGTTCAGCCCAAACGCCACGGAGCCCGATACGGTCGGCTCAGCCATCGACTCAATCCCGGATCATTGATGATCTCTTCCCTCTCCGGATCCCACTGCACCGCTCGCCCGTTACGCAGGGCGATGTTGGCCAAATGGCAAGCCGTCACGGAGCGGTGGCCGATCTCGACGTCGCAGAGCGGGCGACTGCGGATGCGGATGCACTGGATCCAATCCGTCAGGTGGCCGGGGCTTTCATACAGCCGCACATCGCCCATTCCCGGCGGGTCCTTGGCCATTTCCGGGCGGCTGGTCTCCAGTCGATCGCGATTGACCTTGACCCAGCCGTCGGTGCCATGGAATTCGACGTCGTTGCCGGTGCTGGTTGTGGTCAACACCACGCCATTGGCGTAGGTGGCCCTGGTTTCGAAGCGCATGGCCGTTTCGTAGGGTCCCTTGGCCGGAAATTCGACCGAGATGGGTTCGACCTTGACCGGCCCGGTGAATGAGGTTCCGTTGCCCCACTGGGCGATATCGTTGTGGTGAGCGCCCCAGTCGGTGACCATACCGCCCGCATAGTCATAGAACCACCGGAACGAATCGAAGCATCGGTTCGGGGTATAGTCGGCCCACGGGGCCGGGCCGACGAAGAAGTTCCAGTCCAGCCCAGGTGGCGGGTCCATCCTGGGAGACCACCGCCCGACGGGACCTTCGCCGATTCGAGTCACAATCCGCTCGAGTTTTCCGATCCGACCGCTGAGCACGAGCTCACATGCCCGGCGGAACCGGCGGTCGGAGCGCTGCTGGGAGCCGACCTGGAACACGGCCGCCGTCCGCCGCGCCGCCTTGACCATTGCCCGCCCTTCCCTGATGGTCAGCGACAGCGGCTTCTCGCAGTAGACATCCTTGCCCGCCTCGCACGCGTCGATCGCGTTCAGGGCGTGCCAATGGTCAGGGGTGGCAATTACCACTGCATCGATATCTGGCCGGATGAGCAACTCGCGGTAGTCGTTGTAGCTGGCGCACCCCCCTGCCACCCTGGCTGCCGCGGCCTCACGTCGCCCCCGGTCGACGTCGGCCACCGCGAGGACGGCCACGTCGCCCCGGACCCGTAATGCCTCGAGGTGGCTGCTCCCCCGCCCGCCGACGCCGATGACTCCCACGGTGATGCGCTCGCCCGCGGGCAGGGTCGCCGCCCCCCTGGCCTCGGTACGCCGTTTCGCCGCCGCCGCGGCCACGACCGCCCCACCGAATCTCAGCACCTCGCGACGATTCCACCGTCTCCCGCTGCCCATCGCCCGAAAAGCTCCTTTAAGATCTTTTAAGAGGGTTCTCGTGCCTCAGCTACATCTCCCCGGTCGGGATCCGCAGCCGTTCGCAAATCCGGTCGAAATCTTCGAGCGTGCGATAGTGAATGATCAGTTTCCCTTTGCCCTTGCGGCGCGACTCGTTGATTTCGACCTTGGTTCCGAGAGCGCGGATGAAAGCTTCCTCCAGTTCACGAATCAAGGGGCGTTTCTCGGCGGTGGCCGATCCCCGGTGACTGGTCGCGGCGGACCGGGCGGTCAGTTTGTCCTGGACGATCTTCTCGACGGCCCGGACCGATAATCCCTCCGCGCGGCACTGTAGAGCCACCCTGATGACATCCGCCGGTGTTCGCAAGGCAAGGAGGCATCGGGCGTGTCCCATCGCCAGTTGGCCATCGATCACCATTCGTTTAACTTCGGATGGCAACTCAAGCAAGCGGAGGTAGTTGGCTACTGTGGACCGGTCTTCGCCGAGGCGTTTGGCCACCTCCTCGGAGGGGATCTTGAACTCATCGCAATAGCGTTTGTAGGCCAATGCCCGATCGATGGCGTTGAGGTCTTCGCGGTAGATGTTCTCGACGAGGGCCATTTCGAGCATTTGTTCATCGGTGGCCTCGCGGATGATGGCGGGGATTTCGGTCAAGCCGGCCATCTGGGCTGCCCGCCAGCGGCGTTCACCGGCGATGATCTCGTAGGTTCCCGGGGCGGCGGGGCGGACGGCGATAGGCTGGATCACGCCTGTTTTGGCGATCGAGCCGGCCAAGGCCTGGAGATGCTCGGCAGGCAGTTCCTGGCGGGGCTGGCGCGGATTGGGGCGTAGCTGATTGACCTTGATCATGAGAGGGTTGGAGGAGGCTGTGGTCGGGTCCGCAGGTTGGGCGGGGCTTGGAGCAGGCGTTTCCTGTCCGGTCACATCGGTGATGGAGAGCAAGGCGCTTAGGCCGCGTCCGAGGCGTCGAGGGGGTGGGTGATGGGGCATTCTCAGGTCTCCGGGACAGGTGCGGTTCTCTTCAACAAGCGTATTCGTAGCGACCAGTTTGGGATCCTAACTGAGCGAGATCGGTCGATCAAGACAGAATCTGCTGGTTTCACATGGAAGACGAGGGCAACCTGATTCCCGGGGTAAGGCGTCGGCGAGGGCGTTTGGCGTGGGTTTGTCCTCGGATGGGCCGTTCCCGGGGCCGGTGTGCTGGTTTGTTTCACGTGAAACAGTGAAGAAGGGGGGAAAAGACGGTGGGGGGCGCGGGCCCTCCCTCGCCGCATATAGATCTTTAAGAATCTAAATAACACTAAGAGGCTAACGGGCGGGTCGATTCCCCGGCCGCCGACCCTTAGAATACCGGGATGGCTCGGACGCCCGGATATGTCGTCCGGGGCCGGGCGTCTTGGTTCCACGCGGGCGGGCCCATGTCGGCAGGTTCAGGCGAGGTTTTTGACGTCACCATTGTGGGCGGGGGGCCGACGGGTCTTTTTGCCGCCTTCTACGCGGGGCTCCGCGGCATGCGGGTGCGGATCATCGACAGCCTGGAGCTGCTTGGGGGGCAGTTGACCACCCTGTACCCGGACAAGATCATCTATGATGTGGCTGGTTTCCCGGCCATCCTCGCGAAGACGCTGGTGGAGGAGCTCATTCGCCAGATGACCGCTTACGGGCCCACGGTCGTGCTGGGGGAGCAGGTTCTCCGCCTGACCCACGGAGAGCCTGGCCTTCTGCGGCTGGACACGGATCGCGATGGTTACCCGAGCCGCAGCGTGGTGATTGCCGCGGGTGCCGGGGCGTTCACGCCGAAGCGGCTGCCTGGCTTCGATCTCGACGGATACGAGGGCAAGGGAGTGAGCTACTTCGTACGGGACCTGGCCGACTGGCGTGGCCGGCGGGTTCTGATCATCGGCGGGGGGGATTCGGCGGTGGACTGGTCCTTGAACCTGCTGCGCGTGACCCAGGACATCACCACCATTCACCGGGCGGCCGATTTCAGGGCCCACGAGGACAGTGTCGCCAAGCTGCGGGCATCGCCGGTCCGTCTGCTGACGTTTCACGAACTCAAGGCCGTACACGGCCGGGACCGTGTCGAGGCCGCCACGATCTACGACAACCGGACCCGCGAGGAGAGGTTTTTAGAAGTTGACGAAATACTGATCAGCATCGGGTTCAGCACCTCGCTCGGGCCGATTCGCGAATGGGGTCTGAATCTCGACAAGAGCGGCATCGTGGTGACCAGCCGGATGGAGACCAGCATGGCCGGAGTGTTCGCGGCCGGCGACGTGGCCAGCTATCCGGGCAAGCTCAAGCTCATCGTCACCGGCTTCGGCGAGGCGGCGACGGCGGTGAACCACGCGAAGGCCTTCATTGACCCGGCGAGCAAGAGTTTTCCCGGTCATTCGTCGGCCCTGGTGCCCAAGCAGCGGAAGGCAGTGGGCTAACGGAAGCAGGTGAGGCATGCCCGGGACAACTCATCGCCAGCGGCACCCGCATCGAGGCTTCACGCTCATTGAGATCCTGGTCGTGGTTTCCGTCATCGCGCTGCTCATTGCCATCCTGATTCCCGCGCTGACACGGGCCCGCGAGCAGAGCCGGACGGTGGTCTGCCTTTCGCATCTCCAGCAGATCGGTTCGGCCACCGGGATGTACATGAGCCAGAACCGCGACTGGTATCCCATCGGTCCGGCCGATAAGATCTTCGCGTTCACGGACAACCGCCAGACCTACCGCTACATCGAGGGGAACTGCATCTGGGGCGGACGGCGCGGCTCGCTGCATTTCCCGCAGGTCGAATGGTACAACCGCCCGCTGAGCAAGTTCATGTACGCCGGCGTTCCCTCCGAGGACCGGGTCGGCGTGTTCGAATGCCCCTCGGACAAGGGGACGCCGCTCTACGAGTTGACCATGGGGCGGAGCATCTACCACATATGCGGCAACAGCTACTACATGAACACCCACGGGGAGTTCGCCCGCAAGAGCCAGAAATCACGGTCTCACCCGGCCACGATCGTGATGTACGAGGAGGGGAACCTCCATTTTCTACTGGGTGATCCGCGCACCCTGCCGTGGCCTGCGGGACGGGCGGCGTCGCAGGGGAGGGGCTGGCACGGTCGCAAGAACCGTTTCAATGTCGGCTTTCTCGACTTCCATGCGGCGGAGGTCTCGATGGATCCGCGCAAGCTCTCCGGCCCGGGCTGGAACGTGAAGGATTTCTTCAGGATCTGGGGGTGGATTGAGGAGTGAAACCCGGCCGGCCCTGGAAGCGCGGCGACACGGCCACGTAGGGCTTGCCGAGCCACTTCTTGAGCAGCACGACCTCACCCATGTCGTTGCCTTCGATCAGATGGCCGACGTACTGTAGCAGATAGCCCAGCCCGAGCAGGGTGGCCGGTCGCCACCACAGGTCCCAGCGCCACTGGGCGAGCTGCACACCGGCCAGGACCAGGGCGGCGAGGGTCGTGGGAATGCCGATCGCGTGCAGAATCCGCGATGCCACATGCTGATGACGTTGCAGATACCGTGTCCACCACTCGGCCATGTCGTCTCCCCTCGGGTCCTACGGCTCCAGGACGGCGACCAGGTCTCCGAGCCGCCAGGGTTTGAAGATGAACCGATCGATGCCCAGCGCATGGAACTCGGCCCGCCGCTCGGTCGCACTGCTTCCGATCAGCTCCAGATCGGGCCGGATACTCTTCATCTTCTGCACGAGTCCGGGCAGGTCGACGCCTGGCATCTCGTAGTCGATCACCACATAGCGAATGCCCTGGTCGGTTTCCAGGAGGCGGATGGCTTCGGCCCCGGTCTCGGCCACATATCCCCCGGCGCCCGCGGCTTCGAGCACGGAATGGAGAAGCTGCCGGATCAAGCGGTCGTCGTCGATCGCCAGCACCCGGCCCTTGAACGGCCACCGTTTCGGCCTCTCACCCTTGATCTCGAGCAGGATCTGGACCAGCTGGTTGCCGAGGTGATGGGGGTCTTCGGGCAGGAGCATCACCACCAGCCGCGTTCCGGGGCCGCGGGGGCTTTGGGAGCGGAGGTGCCAGTTGAGGTGCCGCCTGGACCGGGGGCATGCGACGACCCAGCGCTCGATGGCCGCGTCGAGATTGGGCACGCCCTGCTCGCCGAACACGGCCGCGAGACTGGCCGCTTCGACGCCTGCGTCGATGTCCAGGAAGAGCTCCCGGGCTCGCCGGTTGGCGTAGACGATCGATCCGGCCGGATCGACCTCCAGGACGCCGACGGGGGGAATGGTGACCGGTCGCTCCGGAGCCTCGACCGCCTGGCGGACGGCGTCAACGATCTCGTCCAGCTCGAAGGGTTTCTCCACGAAGCCGTACAAGCCGGCCTGGTTCGCTTCCGACCGCAGATCGTTCGAGGCGAAGCCGGTGATCAAGATGGTCCGCAGGCTTGCCCAGACCACGCGTAGGGCCGCGGACACGTGCAATCCGTGAATGGCGTCTTTCAGCATCCAATCGGCGACCAGCACATCGGGGCGGAATCGGGCGCCGATATCGATCGCGTCGCGTCCGTTGCCGGCGCTGCGGGTTTCGTAGCCCGCATGTGAGAGGATGATTTCCAGTTGCTCACGGTAATCGCGTTCATCGTCAACGATCAGGACTTTCGCCACGGGCAACCTCCGTCTACACGACCGCCGCGCAGGGCAGATCGATGGTGAACGTCGTGCCGCGACCCGGTCGGCTATCCACCGCGATCAACCCGCCGTGCTCGGTGATGATACCGTGCACGATACTCAAGCCCAAACCGGTCCCGCCGCGGTGTTGGCGCGTCGTGTAGAAGGGATCGAAGAGGTGCTTGAGTTGGTCGTCGGTCATGCCCCGACCCCAATCCTGCACGACCAATCGAGCGCCGAGCGATCCGCGGGCGGTTCGGATGCTGACCCGCCCGCCCGCCTCTGCCGCCTCGACGGCGTTCTTCACCAGGTTCACCACGACCTGCTCGATCTGCATGGGATTGATGATCGCGTTGGGCAGATCCGCGGCCAAGTCGGTCTCCAGGGCCGTGTCGCGATCCCGGGCGTAACCCGACACCGCCTGGCACGCTGCGGTGACCGCCAAATTGAGGCTGGCGGACCACTTCTCGGTCGGCTCCTGCCGGGCGAACTGGAGGACGCCGCGCACGATCTGTCCGCACCGCCGGGCGTTGCTCACGATGCGGTTCAGCGACTGCTCGATGAGCTCCGGTCCGCGGGGGTGGCTGCGATAGCGCATTGCCGCCTGGGCCGCCAGCAGCATCATACCCACCGGGTTGTTGATCTCGTGGGCGATTCCCGCGGCCAGGGTGCCGATCGACGCCAGCTGCTCCGCCCGCACAAGCTGCTCTCGGGAGGTTTCGAGCTCCATCGTTCGCTTCTCGACGAGCTCTTCCAGATTGGCCCGATGGCGGGCCACTTCCCGCTCGGCCCGGGTTCGGTCGGTGACATCGCGGAAGCTCCAGACCCACCCGGCCCGCCGCCGGCCGATGTACTGGGGGAGGCAGGAGCACTCGAAGACCCGCCCGTCGACGGTTTCCACCGCCCCGCGATTGTCCTGGGCCGAGCGCTCGTTCACCTCGCTCATCCGGGCCAGGAACGCGCCGGGGTCGCTGACTTCCTGCCCGGCATGTTCGAGGAAAGCGGCGAGGTTCTGGGCTGGTGGTGATCCGGCGCTGATTCCCCAGAGAACCAGAAACCTCTTGTTGGCCAGCCGGATCCGGCCGTTCGGATCGACGACCAGAATACCGTCCCCGGTGGACTCCAGCGTGGCTTCCAGCAGCGAGAGCGTCGCCTCCCGCTCCTGCTCGACTTGTTTGCGTTCAGTGATGTCCTCGACGATTCCGTCGTAGTGGACCATCCGTCCCTCGGTGTCGCGGTGGGGCACCATGGTGTCGCGGATCCAGCGCACGGATCCTCCGCGGTGGATGATCCGGTGCTCGATAGGCGGGACGTCTTCCCCGCTCAGCAGTCGATTGATGTGGTCGCGGACCGCGGGGCGATCCTCGGGATGGACCATGGTGAACCACAGATGCGGGTCGCGGGCATAGTCTCCGGGGGTGTAGCCGGTGACGGCCGCGCAGCCCGCCCCGTGCTCGGTCCGGATCGCCACACCGTCGCGCGTATCGACCGCGTACCGATAGGAGCTGACCGAAGCCAGCATGACCTGGTAGCGTTCCTGGCTTTCCTCCAGGGCCTCCTCGACCTTGCGGCGCTCGGCGATCTCCATCCGCAGCAAACGGTTGGCTTCCTCCAGATCCGCGGTTCGGGCCAGAACGCGCCGTTCGAGCTCGTCGCGCGCCTTGCTGAGCGTCCGCTCCGCCAGTTTGCGGTCGGTTACATCCTGTCCATGGGCGTGAACCAGATCGTGGCCCACCAAGGGGTGGAATGACCAGCTCAGGGTGACGTCTTTCACCGTCTGCTCTCGCACCACGACATCGCGGTGCTCGCCAAGACACTGCCGGACGAAGTCGCGGAAGCCGGTCGGCAGCAGCAGCTCGGGCTGGTCGAGCGGCAGCCCCAGATGCACCAGGTATCTCCCGCAGGCCGGATTCTGATAGGTGATGTCCCCGGCAGGTCCCAGTTCCATCACCGGAGAGGGGTCCTCTTGCGGGAAGCTCGACAGCCGCCGGATCTCCATTTCCACCCGTCGTCGCTCGGTGATATCGCGGCCCAGCAGCGCCACCCGCACGACCTGCCCGGAAGGCTCGCGGATCGGCCACAGGACATTGTCGTACCATATGCCCTGACGGTCGTCCTCAAACCGAACCGGTCGTCCAGATCTACATACCTCCTCCACCCACCTAGCCCAGTCGGCGGCCATCGGGGCGGCGACCAGGTTCCACAAGCAGGCGCCGACGACCTTGCCTCGTTCCAGCCCCAGCCGCCGGCAGATGGTCTCGTTGGCCTCGAGGATGGTGCCGCGGGCGTCCAGCAGCATGGCCACATCCGTCGGGGCGCTGACCAGGGCGGTCACGTCCCGCTCCTTATCCACGAGGTGGAGTTCGGCGAGCTTGTGGGCCGTCACATCCAGTACGCAGAGGACCAGCCCCACCACCTTCCCGGTGGGATTGCGGATCGGCGTCAACGTCCAATCCCAGTAGGTGGTACCCCGCTCGGGGTGGTCTGCAAAGACATACGGAGAAGCCGAGGCGGCGTAGGGTTCGCCCGTCTCGGCGACCCGGCGAAACAGCTCGGCACTCTGTTGGTCAGGAAAGAAATCGAAGAGACTCCTGCCGACGAAGGAGTCCGGTTCGTGTCCGCCAATCTCGGCGAATGTCTCGTTCACCCGCACCAGCTTCAGGTCCACATCAAGGTAAGCGATGGCCTGGTGGGTCTGGGCGAAGATGGCCTCCAGCAACTCGTTGCTGTCGCGGAGCGCGGACTCGACCTGGGTGCGATTGACGATTTCATGCCGCAGCTGCTGGTTGGCCTCGCGCAGCTCCGCCGTGCGCTGGGCCACTCTTTCCTCGAGCTCGAGCCTGGTACGGCTCAATTCCATCTCCGCGGCTTCGCGATCGCGGATGCTGTTCAACAGCCGCTCGATTTCGCACTCGGTTCCCCGCTCGCCCGGGGACTCCTCGGGGGGGATGTAATAGGCGTTGCGGCACACCGTCTCGCGATAGACTACCAGCGGATGAGTCCGAATGACGCCCGCGATCACATTTGCCGGGAACTTCCAGCGGTTGTACTGGCAGATGGCCAAGCACGGCTCGACGGGGAAGAGGCGGTTCAGTTTTGCCTCATACTCGATCAGGCGGCCCGAACCGACATCGCCGGCCAGCACCCAGGTCATCTCCCCGGTAACGCGGAGGGCGGTGTAGCCCTCGGACAACGCGGTTCGGGTCGCCTCCGCCAGGAAGGCCATCATCCGGTCGGGGTCGAAGCCGCCTTCGCGGAGGTATGTCTCCTGGCGGGTAGCCAGCACCAAGGCGCCGGACCGCGTGGCCGCGTCGACCGCGATTCCGTCGGCCCGCATCGCGGCCAGCACGGTCTCGGCGCTGTTTTCATCGGCGATGTACACGCACTTCTCGTGGCGCTCGATCCCCATGCGGATGAACGGAATCGCCGCCCCGAACTGCTCCTCCTGCGTCTCGTAGATCAGACAGAGATGCTCGTGCGGGCCCAGCTGCTCGAGCGCCTGCAGGAACCGCTGGCGATCCAACTGGTTTGCCGACAGGGCGGTCATTCCACGGTCACCTCAGACCCCGACCGAGGCACCCAGCCGCGTTCAATCTGCTCCAGCGACTTGCCTTTCGTCTCTGGAACGTACAGCAGTACGAACATGAAAGCCACGGCGCACATGGCTGCGTACACGAAGAACACATACCCCGCCAGCCACGCAAGCATGAGCGGGAAGAACTGCGACACTGCGAAGCACGACACCCACAGGCACACGGTCGCGATGGACATCGCCACGCCGCGAATTCGGGTCGGGAAGATCTCGGACATCACCACCCAGACCACCGGCCCCATCGCCACCGCAAAGGAGGCCACGTAGCCCAGCACGAAGACCAGGACCCCCGGGCCTCCGAGCCGGCCAAGAACAAACGCCCCGCCGAGCAAGGTGAGAGACACTCCCATGCCGATCGAAGTTGCCAGCAGCAGCGGCCGGCGCCCCACCCGGTCCACGACCCAGATAGCCACCACCGTGAACACCAGGTTGACGACGCCGACAATCACCGTGTTATTCAGGGCCGTCGACGTCTCCATGCCGGCGCTCTTGAAGATCTCCGGCGCATAGTAGAGCACGACATTGATGCCGGTGACCTGTTGAAGCACCGCCAGGACGACCCCAATCACCAGTGGAGCTCGAACCTCCGGGCGAAACAGAAGGGCGACGGCGCTGCCCTCATGGGCAATCGCATCCTTGATCTCGGCCAACTCCGCACGGGCACGATCCATACCGCCCACGCGGGTTAGCACCACCAAGGCCTCGTCCGACCGGCCTCGTTTGGTGAGCCAGCGCGGGCTCTCGGGAATGAACAGCACCAGCAGGCCAAAGACCACCGCCGGTGCCAGACCGGACGCAAACATCCACCGCCAGCCCTGGGCGATGTTCCAGTGCTCATTTCCGCTCCGGGCGATCAGCGTATTCACGAGATACACCACGAGCATGCCGGAGATGATCGCGAACTGGTTCACTGAAACCAGCCGGCCGCGAGCTCCAGCCGGGGAGATCTCCGCGATATAGAGAGGCGAGGTCATCGAAGCGACGCCGATGCCGATGCCGCCCAACACCCGTGCCACCACGAAGGTCGTCAGGTCAACCGGGATCGCCGCCCCGACGGCTGAAACCGAAAACAGTCCTGCGGCCAGGAGCATCACTTTCTTGCGACCCGCCCAATCGCTCAGCACGCCGGCGCCAGCCGCCCCCAGAATGCAGCCCACCAAAGCGCAGGACGCCGCCCACCCCTTCTGCAGCTCATCCAGTTCGAAGTGCTGCTGCAGGAAGCCGATCGCACCTGAGATGACGGCCGTATCATATCCGAACAGCAGGCCACCCATGGCCGCCACGAGGACCAGAAGGAAAACGTAACTGGCATTCCCTTCTTGTTGGTGCGTTTCCATGGCCACAATGATTACCGCTCCCTGACCTGAAGGACAAACCGGCGGCGGAGATCCGACCTGCGGCCACGGCCTCCGAAGCGTCGGGCCGCATTGGGCCGGGTACTGCCATTCCAAGGTAAGTGACCACCAGCGTACCGCAACCGGCAGTGCTTGTACAAGCCTGCCGTTCGCGCTACCATGTCCGGTGGATGCACGACTTACGGACGATCCCAGGCGTCGGCCCGCGCATGGCCGAGGACCTCATTCAGCTCGGATACGGACGAGTGCGCGATCTTCGCGGGCAGGATCCCGAGGAGATGTACCGCCGCCTCGGTCGGCTGCGGGGTGCGCCCATCGATCGCTGCGTGCTCTACGTCTTCCGGTGTGCGGTCTACTTTGCCAGTCACGACCGACACGAGCCCAGGCTGCTCAAGTGGTGGAGTTGGAAGGACACACATGCCCCCGGTTCAAAACGCCGCTAGCGTCCCGATCCTCCGGTTCGACGGCATCTCCAAGTTCTTTGCCGGGGTCACCGCCCTCCGGCAGGTGAGCTTCCAGATCCAAGCCGGGCACTGCCACGCTCTCCTCGGTGAGAACGGGGCAGGCAAGTCTACCCTGGGCAAGATTGTCGCCGGGATTCATCTCCCCAACGAAGGCGGGCTGTACCTCGACGAGAAACCGGTGCGCTTCGCGTCGCCCCTGGACGCCGTCCGGGCCGGCGTCGGCATGGTCCACCAGGAGCTGTGCTTCTGTCCGAACCTGACCGTCGCGGAGAATCTCTGCCTCGGCAATCTCCCCACCCGGTTCGGGCTGCTCAACCACTCGGCAATGCGCCGCCGCGCCCGGACCATGCTCGCCGAAATTGGGGCCGACATCGACGTCGATCTGCCCATCGCCTCCCTCTCCACCGGCCAGGAACAGATAGTCCAGATCGCGGCGGCTGTAGGCACAGGGGCCCGCATCATCGTGATGGACGAGCCCACCAGCTCGTTGGCGACCGCCGAGGTTGAGCGCCTCTTCCAACTGGTCGACCGCCTCAAGCGGCGCGGAGCCACCCTGATCTACGTGTCCCACCGTCTGGAGGAGATCTTCCGGCTGTGTGACGCGGTAACCGTGCTGCGTGACGGGCAGCACATCGAAACCGCACCGGTGGCCGGCATGACCATGGAGCGAATCGTGCAGCTGATGATCGGGCGACCGGTGAAGGACTACTTCCCCGAGCACCTCGCGGCTTCACCCGGCACCGAGCGACTTCGGGTTGAGAACCTCACCTCGCCCGGCAAGTTCGGGGGTATCTCCTTCAGTGTGCGGTCCGGAGAGGTTGTCGGCTTGGCCGGTCTGGTCGGCGCGGGACGCAGCGAGATTGCCCAGGCCATCTTTGGGCTGGACTCCAAGTCGAGTGGAAACATCTTCATCGACGGTCGGAAACGCGTGGTTCGCTCGCCTCGCCAAGCGATGGCCCTCGGAATCGGCTACCTGCCTGAAGATCGCAAAACCCAGGGTTTGGTGCTGAGTATGGGCGGGCGGGCGAACCTGAGCCTGCCGATCCTCGATCGGTTGAGCCGGTTGGGCGTGGTGAGGGCGAACTCTGAGCGTCTCCTCACGCGCAAGTACTTCGACCGACTACGGGTGCGGACCCCGCATATGGACACCGCCGTGTCCTCGTTGTCCGGGGGCAACCAACAGAAGATCGCCATGGCCAAGTGGCTGGCCAGCGAGTGTGGCATCCTGCTCATCGACGAGCCTACGCGCGGTGTTGACGTCGGGGCCAAAGCGGAGATCCACGCCCTCATCGATGAACTCGCCCGCGATGGGGCGGCGATTCTCCTGATCTCTTCGGAACTGCCGGAGATTCTGAACCTGAGCACGCGAATCGTGGTTCTGCGGGCTGGCCGACGGATGGGCGAGCTTACCCGCGGCCAAGCCACCCAGGAGGCCATCATGCGTTTGATGGCCGGCGTTACCGAGCCCGCCGCAGCGACCCGCTAATGGGTCCGGACCCCTTCAAAACGAGCGAGGGCCGCAAGTTCTCCCCAAACTTGCGACCCTCACCGGTTGAAGCCAATGACAGCTTCACGGACCAGCCGGGAACGGCGAGACCTCATCTCCCCAGCGAGTCCTCACCAGCCCACAACCTTCCGCGAAGCTGTCCGTCGCAGAAGCTTCTCGCCTCCTACTGGTCCCCATCATTGCACGTGCCGTACCAGCCGGGGCGATAATGTTGTTAAATCGATTAAATTGTTATATGGCACGGGTTTATGGCGGGAAACGCGAGCCTGGGGAGAGTCCCTGCGGTCCGTAGTTGGGGAATAGTGCCCGGAAGCCTCTCCCACGCGCGGGTAAATCTGCCCACCGGTTGCCGTTCCGCTGCTTGGTCAGATATCCAGGTTCTTGACTTGGAGGGCGTTGGTCTCGATGAACTCCCGGCGGGCGTCCACGTTGTCGCCCATGAGGATGGAGAAGATTCGGTCCGCCTCCCGGGCGTCCAGGTCATAGAGTTCCGGGTCGTCGGACTCGTTGGAGACGACCACCTTCAGCATGCTTCGGCGTTCGGGGATCATGGTGGTTTCGGCCAGTTCGTCGGAGTTCATCTCGCCCAAGCCCTTAAAGCGCTTCAGTTCGACGCCGCGGCTTCCCATGTCGAGCACGGCCTTGACCAGTTGGCTGAGGTTTTCGAGTTCGATGGGCATGTCTTCCCTGCGCTGGAGGACGAACCGCGCCGGGGGTAGCGTACCGTCCACCTGCTCCACCCGCTCCAGAAAGTACTCGTCGACGGTGAAACCCATCGCTCGCAGGTCACCGAGGATCTCCTCGAGGGCCTGGCACTCACTGAGATCCGAGCGGAGAATACGGTGCTCGGTGCCGTGACCGTTGCCTCCGGTTCCGATGCCGCTGCCAGTCTCGACCACGACGACCTCGCCCAGCCGTCTGCGCTCCTCCTCGCAGAAGGCCTCAAACTCCTCGTCGCTGTAGCCGAAGTACTCGGTCGGCTCCGGCTCGTTCGGCCGATAGACCGTAGCCCGATACGACGGCAGTCGGCCGTTCTCATCGAGGTGGCGCGTCAGCAGGTCACGCAGCTCGATGTTGCGCCGACGGAGGATTCGAGCCTTCTCCGCGATTCGGCCGAGCAGCTTGCACAGTCTGCCCAGCTCGGCAGCTGTGACCTCGCGCTGCCCATCGCCCTTGACCACCAATGACGTGCCGTCGAGGCCCCACTCCAGCAGCTTTGCGTTGAGTACTGCGTCGTTGAGCACATACTCAACCTTGCGTCCCTTTTTCATCAAGTACAGGGGCGGCTGGGCGACGTAGAGGTGGCCGCCCTCGATGAGGGGTCGCATGTGCCGGAAGAAGAAAGTCAGCAGCAGCGTGCGGATGTGGCTGCCATCGACGTCGGCGTCGCACATGATGATGATCTTCCCGTAGCGCCGCTTGCTGATGTCGAACTCATCCACACCGATCCCGCAGCCGAGGGCGACGATCAGTGTCTGGATCTCCTCATGGCTCAGCATCTTGTCGATTCGGGCTTTCTCGACATTGAGGATCTTACCCTTGAGCGGCAGAATGGCCTGGAACTTGGAGTCCCGGCCGCCCTTGGCGCTGCCGCCGGCGCTCTGCCCCTCGACGATGAACATCTCGGTGGCGTCCGCGTCGCGCGAGCTGCAGTCCCAGAGCTTGCTGGGCATTCCTCCAGAGCTGAGGGCGCTCTTGCGGGTCAGATCGCGGGCCTTGCGCGCCGCCTCCCGAGCCGTGGCGGCCTGGATGCCCTTGGTCACGATTCGCTTGGCATCCGCCGGGTTTTCCTCCAGGAAGATCCCGAACTGGTCATTCACCGTTTTCTCGACGAAGCTCTCGACCTCGGGGTTCATCAGCCGGACCTTGGTCTGGGCCTCAAACTGCGGCTCCGGGACCTTGACCGAGATGATCGCGGTGAGGCCCTCGCGGAAATCCTCCCCGGTGGCATTGAGGTTTCCCTTGATCAGGTTTTCGCGCTTGGCATAGGCATTGAGCGTGCGCGTCAGGGCCGCCCGAAATCCCGATAGGTGCGTGCCGCCGTCGATGTTGCGGATGTTATTGGCGAAGCATGAGACGTTCTCGTTGTAGCCATCGTTCCACTGCATAGCGATGTCGGCCACCAGGCGCGCCGCCGGGTCCTCGGCATGCAGAGCAATCACTTTGCGATGCAGGGCTTCCTTGCCTTCATTAAGGTGCTCGACGAACTGCCGGAGCCCGTCGTCAAAGTGGAACGTCTCCTCTTTCCCGGTTCGCTCGTCGGAGAGTACGATCCGAACGCCCTCATTCAGGTACGCCAGCTCGCGCAGCCGACCCCGGAGGGTGTCGTTTCGGAACTCACAATCCTCGAAGATCTCCCCATCCGGCTTGAACCGCACCCGGGTTCCCGTTCCGCTCGCGTCCCCGATCACCTTGAGGGGCATCACCGTGTTGCCCCGCGCGAACGCCATCTCGTGGATCTTACCAGCCTGGCGAATCTGCACGCGCAGCCACTCCGAGAGAGCGTTAACCACGCTGATCCCCACGCCATGCAATCCCCCGGAAACCTTGTAGCTGCTGCGGTCGAACTTGCCCCCCGCGTGGAGCACGGTCATACACACCTCTACCGCCGGTTTGCCGTTGATCTTCGGGTCCTGATGCTTCATCGGGCCGACAGGGATCCCGCGGCCGTTGTCCACGACGGTGCAGCTGCCGTCCGCCCCCAAGATGACCGAGATCTGATTGCAGTACCCGGCCATCGCTTCATCGATCGCATTATCAACCGCTTCATAGACCAGATGGTGAAGTCCGGCCAGACCCGTGTCGCCGATGTACATCGCCGGCCGCTTCCGGACCGCCTCCAAGCCCTCCATAACCCGGATGCTATCAGCATCGTACTGCCCGCCGCTCTCCGCTGGCGCCGCCGCTTGCTCTACCGGGGCATCGGACAAATCAGCCGCCGGCCTCGAGTTGACAGTACCTTGCGGTTCCTTGACCTCATCACTCATCGCTAGTCCAACTGTCCTTCCACGTCATCACTCGGTTCTACTATAAACCACCTAATAGTGTGAATACCTGCTGCGGGCAACTCTGCGTGCAACACCGCGAGGAGGTGTTGCTCCCAGCGCAGCCGAAGCTGATACAAACGAGCCGGCTCGCTCACACCAAGCCTCAGGACTCCATCCCCCAGATCGACCTCCACCACGCAGCTGTTCCAATCCGCCCCCAGACACTCTTCCAGCACGCCAAGCAACCGACGGCGCCAAGCCGGCAAGGCCAGCAGGTGGTGGCTCACCACCCGTCCCGCCCATACCCCGATTGCCTCCGCACCCTTCCGCTCCCCGCGGTTGCGCTGCACCCACCCCAGCCGGCGTGTCTCTCGACGCATTCTCACACCAGACTGACCGGCATCACCAAGTAAACGAAATCACCGCCCACCCGGAAGATACCCGGGCGCGTTCCGTCCTTTAGCTCCGCGGTCACCACCGGCGACGCCGCCACCCGAAGTGCCTCGGTCAGGAACACCGGATTAAAGCCAATCTCCAGAGGCGGACCCGCATAGTCGACCGCCATCGACACGGTTGCCTCACCCTGTTCGGGAGCCCGACTGGTGAGCACCAGCTTGCCATCACCAAAACGCAGCCGGACGCCCTTGGACTGGTCATTCGCCAGGAGTGAGGCCCGCCGAACAGCACTCAAGAAGCTCTCCGTCGGCAGCTCGATACGCTTGTCGTTATCCTGAGGGATCACTTCCTCGTATGGCGGAAAATGCCCCTCAACCAGCGCTGAGCTTACCGTGTACCCCGCCCCAGCCACAAGAACCTGATTATCACTAAACTGAACAGCCACTTCCCGCTCGATGCTACCTAGAACACGCTGAAGGATCGAGACCGTCTTGGCTGGAACGATCATCTTGCGATCATCGTCGGCGTTGACTCGCTCTGCGCTACCGGTTGCCCACGCCAGCCGCCGCCCGTCCGTCGCTACCAACGCAAGCTTCTGACCACGCTTCTCCCATAATACACCATTAATCGCGTAACGCGTATTCTCCTTTGCTACCGAGAACACCGTCCGCTCAATCAACCGGTGGAGCACTTGGCTGTCGATCTCCAGGTCCCCCGGCCCCTCGAGATCCGGCACCGGCGGGTACTCATGAGGATCATGTCCATAGATATCAAAGACGCTGTCCTGACCTGTAATATGACACTTCTCACCATCGTCCTCGATGCTCAGGGTCTCGTCCACGCTCTCGCGTGCAATCTGCATCAGCTTGTCTGCAGGCAGTAGTGACTCACCAGGGCTCCTCACCTCGACTTGACGTACCACCCCTCGGAGGCCGACTTCCAGGTCTGTTGCACTGATGAGCAGCCCGTCATCGGTGGTCGTGAGGCGAACACACTTAAGGATATCTTTAGGGGTGCGGCTTGCCACAACGCTGGTGGCCAGATTCAGGACTTCCACTAACCCACTGCGGTTAACGATGGCGTGCATAACGTACCGGCTCCTTCCATCAAGTGGAGGTCTCGAGCGTCCCTATCTCCTACTAAAGCTCATTGAAAGGAAGATAGGGGTCGTAGGGCCTGTGAGTTGTGCGTAAGCCAGGGCCACGATAGCTCTAACCATCTTTCCTATCATCACTTGCACATTTTATCCGGGCCACGAGCCTTGTGGATAACCTGTTGGCAAGTAGGTGGCGTTTGCCAGCGGCATTCGGTTCGGCAGCAATGGCTCTGCCGGGCTCCTCAAGTTTGGGTGTCAGGATACCGCAAACGGGACAGTTTATCCACCGTTGAAGAGGCCCGTGGTGTGTGCTCGAAAGGATCAGGGGATACGGTGGTGAAGGGCCTCGGTGAGTTGCAGCAGGCTGTGGTGGAGGTCGGCCTGTTGGGTCCGCTGTTCAGCAATGGTACGAGTGGCGTGCAAGACGGTGGTATGGTCGCGCCCTCCAAAGTAGCCGCCGATTTCCTCCAGGCTCATAGCGGTGAGCTCTCGGGCGAGGTACATGCAGATCTGTCGAGGGAACGCCAGAGATCGGTTGCGGCGTTTTCCCTGGAGGTCAGCGGCCCGGACGTTGAAGTGCTGGGTCACAACTTCCAAGATATCGGTAATCCCGATCAAGCGGCGGGAAGTGGAGAGGTGGTCGCCAAGGGCCTTCTTGGCGATGTCGAGGTTGACGAGTCCGCCGTATTGCTGGCTGGTAGCGAGGACTTTCGTCAAGGCGCCCTCGAGTTCACGGGTGTTAGACTCTACGGTGGCGGCGATGAAGTGGATGACGTCTTCTGGGAGCTCGGCGCACCGAAGGGTGGCTTTCTTGTGGAGAATCGCCATGCGTGTCTCAAGGCAAGGAGGGTCGATCCTGACCACCAAGCCCCAGCTGAATCGGCTGACGAGGCGGTCTTCCAGGCCGTTAATACCATTGGGAGCCTCGTCTGCGGAGAGGATGATCTGCTTCTGAGATTGGTAGAGAGTGTTGAAGGTGTGGAAAAACTCTTCCCGGCTGCGCTCGCGGGCTCCTAGAAACTGGATGTCATCGATGACTAGAGCGTCGACATGACGGTACCGATAGCGGAATTGATGGAGAGCGCCGCGTTCGATGGCTTCGACAAAGTGGTTGGTGAATGTTTCACAGGTCAGATAGAGGATGCGAGGTCCGTGGCCGTTGCCATTGGTGAACAGACGATGGCAGACCGCCTGGAGGAGGTGCGTCTTGCCAAGGCCCACGCTACCGTGGAGGAAGAGGGGGTTGTACACTCGTCCTGGGGCGTCCCCGACGGCGACGCTGGCCGCATGGGCGAGGCGGTTATTGGGCCCAATCACGAAGTTGTCGAAGGTGTAGTCAGGGTTGAGAATGGGCTTGTCGCCCTCCTCCTCGAAGGACAGAGGGCGGTCGGGCGGTGTGGTCTCAGTAGGAGCCACGAACTCTACGGTGACCAAGCGGTTGAGCGTCGTCTGAGCAGCTTGGTTGAAGGCGACCTGGCACTGCTGGCGGAGATACTGCCGCTGGGTTTCGGTGGGTGTACGAACCCGCATGACCCCGAACTGGAGATCGGTCGGCTCAAGCGTGTTAAACCAGGGCCGGGCTAGTTCGGGACACTCGCTGCGCAGCGCGAGGAGAATGTCACTCCAGATACGTGGGCTGACGTTCCCCATAGCTTGATTCAATAGCCCCGTCTACGATCTGAGCAGCGTCAACCGAGCCGGGCATGCCAATGATCCTTAAGTGTATATAAGGTAAGTAGTTAAAGCTGCAAAGACTCGTGACAGCCACCGAGCGCGATTATACCGGTCCGATGCGAAAAAGCCAGCCACAAAATATAGGGGGCGGAATGGGTGTGGCCTCCATATAAGGGATCTTCACGAATTAGCCGGTCGGACGGTATGATGTTGCCCAAATGAAACCGAGGGAAGATTCAGTTGACGCTGGTTCGGGTATGGCTGGGAGCTTGAAGGGCTTGCGGCCTGAGGGAGGATCCACCTTCGCCTTCGCAGCGGCACAGAAGGTCCTGGCGGGTGGGGTCAACTCACCGGTTCGGGCATTCAAGGCGGTGGGGGGTGTTCCTCGCTTTATGAGTCGGGCGCAAGGGGCGGTTCTGGTCGACGTCGACGGGAACGAGTACGTTGACTATGTAGGTGGCTGGGGTCCAATGATCCTGGGTCACGTTGATGAGCGGGCCAAGGCCGCTGCGGGCAAAGCTCTCTGCAAGGGGTGGTGTTTTGGCACCCCCACGGCGCAGGAGACGGCCATTGCTGAGCGGGTCATTGCCGATATTCCGTCTATCGAGGTCATTCGGTTCGTGAACTCGGGTACCGAGGCGACGATGAGCGCCATTCGTCTGGCTCGGGGGTTTACGGGGCGGGATCTGATTGTGAAGTGTGATGGCTGTTACCACGGTCATGCCGATGGGCTGCTGGTGGAAGCGGGTTCGGGTGCGACGACCTTCGGCGCGCCTTCATCGGCGGGTGTCCCGGCGGCGATGGCGGCGGGCACGTTGCGGGTGCCCTACAACGATCTTGGTTCAGCCGGGGCGCTGTTTGCGGCCCACGGGCGGTCGATTGCGGCGTTTATCCTGGAGCCGATTGCGGGCAACATGGGCTGTGTTCCACCGGCCGAGGGTTACCTTGCGGGTCTGCGTTCGCTGTGTGACGAATACGGCGTTCTTCTGGTTTTTGATGAGGTCATCACTGGTTATCGGGTAGGGTTGGGGGGTGCTCAAGGGCGATACGGCGTGCGTCCGGACATCACCTGCCTTGGAAAGATCATCGGTGGCGGGCTACCGGTGGGGGCGTATGGGGCCCGGCGTGAGATCATGGAGTGGCTGAGCCCACTGGGCCCGGTCTACCAAGCTGGCACACTGGCTGGCAACCCGCTGGCGATGGCGGTGGGGCTGGCCACGCTGGAGGCGCTGCACGAGCCGGGGGTGTATGCCCGGCTCGAGAGTCTCTCCGCCCGTCTGGCGGATGGCCTTGGGGCGGCGGCCCGGGCTGCCGGCGTTCCCATCTGTCAGAACCGCGTGGGCAGCATGAGCACCGTGTTCTTTCAGGCGGGTCCGGTCACGAACTATGCGAGTGCAAAAAAGAGCGATGTCCGCGCTTACGGTCTTTTCTTCCAGGAGATGCTCAATAGAGGTTTTTACCTCCCACCAGCCCAATTCGAGGCTGCGTTCGTATCCCTGACCCACACCGAGAGGCAGATTGACGAAACCCTCGCGGCGGCGGAAAGGGCGTTTGCCCGCGTCGCGGGTTGGGCGGCGTGAAAACCCGGTTTTGAGCCGCCAGCGGGGCGTATGCTCACCTCGGCGGAGAACTGAAGTCACAAGGAAGCCCTGGATGTGAAGCGTAACCCGACGATCGCGGAACTGAAGGCTCGTGTTCAGGAGCTCCAGACCCGGCTGGCGGAGCAGGAACGAGTTGAAGCGACGCTGGCCGAGAGCCAGCGAGTGCTGTCGACCCTGATCAGCAATCTGCCGGGCATGGTCTATCGCTGCCGGAACGACCGCTTGCGGACGATGTTGTACCTGAGCGAGCAGGTGTTGAAGCTGACTGGTTATCCGGCGGCGGATCTGGTCGGCAATGCCCGAATCAGCAGCGCGGACCTGATCCATCCCGAGGATCGGGAGCGGATCTGGGAAGTGGTCCAGGAAGCCGTGAAGGTGCGGAAGCCATTCCACACCACTTTTCGGATCACGGCGGCGAATGGGGAGGAGAAGTGGTTATGGGACAATGGGCAGGGGGTGTACGCGCCGAGCGGGGAACTCATTGCCATCGAGGGGTACATCACGGACATCACTCGCCGGACGCGGACGGAGGAGCACAGTCGTCTGTTGTCTCTCGCGATTGAGCAGGTCGGTGAAGGGATTGCGATCGTTGACCTCAAGCGGCGGCTTCTCTTCGTGAACCAGGCGTTTGCGCTGGCCCACGGGTACACCCCGGAGGAAGTCGTCGGGGAGCAGATAGCGATCTTCCACACTCCGGAGCAGATGGATGCGGTGTTGGCCGCGAACGAGGAGGCGGATCGTGCGGGCTCTTTCAGGGGTGAGATCTGGCACGCGCGGCGCGACGGCACCCCTTTTCCGGCGTACATGGAGGTGTGGTTTCTTCGGGACGAGCGCGGGCGGGCGATTGGCGTGATCGGGACGTTGCGGGATCTGACTGAACAGCGGCGAGCCGAGGAGGAGCGGGCCCGGCTGGAGAACCAGCTTTACCAGATTCAGAAGCTGAAGGCGATCGGTCAGCTGGCCGGGGGAGTAGCCCACGATTTCAATAATCTCCTGGCGGTGATCCTGGGCAATGCGTCGGTGGTGCAGAGAGAGTCGTCTCTGCCGCCGAAAGTCCGGGAGGCGATGCTTGATATCGTCGAAGCTGCCGAGCGGGGTTCATCGCTTACCCGGCATTTGCTGGCTTATGCCCGTGGTGGTTTGCAGAAGCCTGTGGCGACGGACCTGAACCGGCTGATTCGATCGATGGTCCCGATGCTGGAGCGGGCAGCGCCGTCCGGGATTGGATTCCGTCTTGATCTGGCCGGCGACCTGCCCACGGTGGTGGCCGATCCGCCGCGCATCGAGCAGATCGTCATGAATCTCTGCCTGAACGCGGTCCAGGCCAGCCAGCCGCCGGCGAGGATCGCGATCGTGACCCGCGCGGTGGACCTGGACGAGGCCCAGGCCGGCGAGCTGAGGTTGACGGCCGGGCCGTACATCCTTTTTCAGGTGGTCGACCAGGGATGCGGTATCGCGTTGGAGCTGCGCGAGCGGATCTTCGAACCGTTCTTCACCACCCGGGAGATGGGCCGGGGCATGGGGCTCTCGGTCGCGCACGGCATTATCGAGAGCCACCGTGGCCACATCTCGGTAGAGACTGAGCTTGGCCGCGGCTCCACCTTCTCGGTGTGGCTGCCGGCCTCGAATGAGCCGGAGACGGCCCTGCAGGCGTCGGCGGACCTGCCCCGGCGGGAACGGCCGCCACGGGGCTCGGAGACGATTCTGATCGTTGACGATGAGGCGCCGGTGGCTCGGACCATCGAGCAGATGGCGTCATCGCTGGGATACTGCGCGGTCTCCCACGGCAACGCGGACGGGGCGCTGGCTTTTCTGCAACATAATGCCGAGGACGTTGATCTGGTGCTCTGCGACGTGAGCATGCCGGAGCGCAACGGCTGGGAGATTGCGGCGTTCGTTGCCGAGCGCTGTCCGCACGTGGCCGTGGTGCTTACCACCGGTGATGAGCGCATCAGCGATACGGAAGGCCGTCCGGGAGTGGCGGGTTTTCTGCACAAGCCGTTCACGCTCATGTCGCTGGCCAGGGCGATTCGGGCGATCCTGGACAGCAGGGGGCCGAGGGAGGGGGCGTGATCGGGCGGAGGGGGCGCGGCTCACGGCGTGGTATTCAGGTTCCACAGCTGCTCGTTGCTCGTGCTGACGGCTCGGCAGCCGCTCGCCAGGATGCGTTGAGCCAGATCGGCGCTGCGGACCAGGCCGCCGGCGATGCGTGGAATGGGCAGGGCACTGAACTGGGCGGCGGTTTCGATGGCGGCCACGCCGGGTATCAGCTCGATCACGTCGGGGTGGGCCTGGTCGATGATGTGCAGGCCGCGGTCAACGGCCCGTCCGTCCTGAAGGAAAAGCCGGAGAATGGCCGCCAGGCCCATTCGCCGGGCGGCGGCGATGAGGTGGGAGCGGACGGTAATGATGCCGTCGATTCGCTTGTGGCCCACCAGGTAGCGCAGGCCAGGTTCATCGCTGGTCAGGCCGGCAAGAAGATCGATGTGCAGCATGAGGGGAATGTCGGTGAGGGGCGGGCGAGTGAGACCCTCGAGCACGCCGGGCAGCGCCGCCAGCTCGCCGCCCTGCAGGAAAATGAGGCTGGCCTGGGCCAAGGAAGTGCAGTCCATCTGGCCGACGTCCCAGACCACTGGGATGATCGGCTTTGCGAACCATCTCTCGATTGGCTGGTGGCGGCGGTCCTTCTTCATGGCGTGGTCCCAGGTTGACATTGATGGATCAGCGTGTTAGTGTATGAGTAGTGACAACTTGAAGCCAGTGTCTATCGCCTGGTGGGCCAGAGAATAAAGAGAAAGGCCCTCGCGACGCGATCGCGAGGGTTTTTTTGCGCGCGCCGGATCGAGAACGGCGACGGTGTTCAGGTGTCGAGCGGCCGTCGCAGGTGGCGTGTTCGGTTTTGGGTTGTTGCCCTGGCGGGTGGGCAGACGGGGCGGGGTGAGGTCATGGTACACATGAGGTGTGAAACCGGGATTCGGTTGATGGGAGCCCTGGGTATGGCTCTGCTGGCGGCCGTTGTGATCGGGTGCGGACGGCATCCGTCGGGTGTTGGCGATTCCGGGTTCGCTTTGATCATTCAAGCCCATCGCGGGGCGGGCAACCTCGCCCCTGAGAATACGCTTCCGACGTTCGAGCTGGCCTGGGGGATTGGCACGGTTCCGGAGGCCGACATTCGCGTCACTCGGGATGGCGTGCCGGTGGCGTTTCACGACACCCACTTTGGTCGGCTGGTGAAGGGCGCTTCGCCGGTCCTGCAGAAGAAGGGGGTGGCGGACCTGACCTGGCAGGAGTTGTCCGCCCTGGATGTAGGAGCGTGGAGGGGGGACGAGTTTGTTGGGCAGCGTGTTCCGCGGATGGCGGACGTCTTTGCCGCCATGCGCGGGCGGCCTTCGCGGTCGTTGTACATGGACATCAAGAAGGTGCCGCTGGACCAACTGGTTGCCCTGGCTCGGGAGTACGGTGTCGAGGGCCAGCTCATTCAGGCCTCGACCAAGTACGACGAGGTGCGCGCGTGGAAGTCCCTTTCGCCGACCTCTCGAACATTGCTGTGGATGGGGGGTACGGAGGCGAGTCTCGGCAAACGATTGGAGGAGTTGCGGGCGGTCGATTTCGCGTACGTGGATCAGCTGCAGATCCATGTGAAGGTCGGCGACCTGAAGGCGGAGGATCCATTCGTACCTTCGTCGGCGTTTCTGCAGTCGGTAGGCCAGGAGTTGGCGGCACGGAAGATCCTCTTTCAGACGCTGCCATCCGGCAGCAGCGATCCGATGGCCTTTCATCGGCTGATGGATCTCGGGGTGAACTCCTTCGCGACGGACGATCCGAAGATCGCCGTTGAGGCGGTGAAGGCGTATCTTCGGGCACGGGGCCGGGAGTGAAGGGGTTTGGCGGCACGGCCATGGACATGAGGCTCATTCAACAGCGGATTGCAGCGGCCTTGGCGATGGCCACGGACACGCGGGATCTCCGGCTGGGCGATGGTGTGGTGCGGGAGGCCGCGGAGGTCTTTGGCCGGTGTTTTGATGAGGACCGGGCCCTGCTGGTCGCCGACGCGAACACGTTCCAGGCGGCCGGTGGGGCGGTGGCGGGCGTGCTGCGCGGGGCGGGCATCGAATTGCCGGAAGCCCTGGTATTCGACGAGCCTTCGCTGCACGCCGACTACGAGCACGTGGAGTTGGTGAAGCGGGCGATCGAGACGCGCGGGGGCGTTCCCGTGGCGGTGGGCTCGGGCACGATCAACGATCTGAGCAAGCTGGCCGCTCACGAATGTGGACGGCCTTACATGGTCGTGGCTACGGCCGCATCGATGGACGGTTACACGGCGTACGGGGCGTCGGTGGTCCGGGATGGCTCCAAGCAGACGTTTTTCTGCCCGGCGCCGCGGGCGGTGATCGCCGACCTGGAAGTGATCTGCGCGGCCCCGGGCGAGCTGAACGCGGCCGGCTACGCGGATCTGCTGGCCAAGACCACGGCCGGGGCGGACTGGCTGCTGGCGGACGCTCTGGATATCGAGCCCATCGATGCCCGGGCGTGGGATCTGGTGCACAGGCGTCTTCATGACTGGACGGGCAATCCGGAGTGTGTGCGTCGCGGCGACCGGGACACGATCGTGGGGCTGGTGGAGGGCCTCATGATGACCGGCTTCGCGATGCAGTGGTGCAAGTCGAGCCGGCCAGCCTCCGGCGCCGAACACCAGTTCAGCCACTTGTGGGACATGCAGGGCCACACCTATCGGGGGGGGACACCCCTGCACGGCCACAAGGTCGGGATCGGCACCTTGGCGGTGACGCTGCTGTATGAACGGCTGATGGCTGAGCCGCTGGCAGGGATCGGTGGGGGTTCGGTCGGCTGGCCCGATCTGGAGGAGCTCAGGCGGCTGGTCGAGTTGACCCATGAGAAGGCCGATTTGCGGGCCGTGGCGTGGCGCGAGAGCCAGGCCAAGCACATGGATCGGGAGACCTGGCAGCTCCTGCTCGAGCGGATACGGACGGCTTGGCCGGCGCTGCAGCATCAGCTTCACGAACAACTCGTCCCGGCTGACGAAGTCGGGGACATGCTCCGCGCGGCCGGAGCGCCCAACCATCCGGCGGACATCGGCATCGATTCCACTCGTCTCCGGCGCAGCTACATTGAGGCCCAGCAGATCCGGCGTCGGTTTACGGTGCTGGATGTGGCCGTACTGACCGGATGCCTGGTTCGCTGCCTGGATGCCATTCCTCTGGTGGGTGAGGGGGCGGCGGCGGTGGTGGGATCGGACGAATGCCGAACGCGAGGGGGGCACTGATGTTGGCCGCCGCCGTCAACCTGTTTCGGCCTGCGGGGCTTGCGGAGCGAAGGGTGCCCGCTGCCGAGGTCCAGGCTCACTACCGATATTGGCGACGGCGTATCCTGTATGCCAGTCTGATCGGCTATGCCCTGTTCTATTTGGTACGCAAGAACCTGTCCCTGGCCATGCCGATGATGGAGAAAGACCTGGGGGTGACGAAGTCGGACCTGGGGTTGTTCCTGACGTTGCACGGGGTTCTTTACGGTTTCTCGAAGTTCGCCAACGGCTTTCTCGGCGATCGCACCAACCCGCGGTACTTCATGGCCTTGGGTCTGGTTCTTTCGGCGGTCATGAATCTCTGCTTCGGCCTGAGCAGCGCCGTTTATACGCTGGGTTTCTTCTGGCTGCTCAACGGGTGGTTCCAGGGGATGGGCTTTCCGCCCTGTGCCCGCAGTCTCACTCACTGGTTCGCGCCGGAGGAGCGCGGAACCCGTTTTGCGATCTGGAACACCTCGCATTCGATCGGGGCGGCGGCCGCACTGCTGTTATGCAGTTTTCTGGTCAGCGCCGATTGGCGGCTGTGCTTCCTGGTGCCTGCGGTTCTGGCCTTCGGCGGTGCGGTGTTTCTCGTCGAGCGGCTTCGGGACACGCCGGGCTCGGTGGGTCTGCCGCCGATTGAGGAGTACGGGCAAGTGCCATCCGGAGGTTTCCCGGTCCAGGTGGTGGCTTGCACGGGTGGCGACGGTCTGGACCCCTGCCCGGTCGGGCAGGCCGGGTGCAGACGAGGGACCGAAGATGGGGATCTCTGGCGGTTCACGGTGCGGCAGGTGTTCCTCAATCCGCTGATCTGGACGGTCAGTGTGGCGAATTTCTTTGTCTACACGATTCGGTATGCCGTGCTCGACTGGGGTCCGACGATTCTGGCGGAGATGAAGGGGGTGAAGCTTCAGCATGCGGGCTGGACTGTGGCGGGCTACGAGGTAGCCGGCGTCTTCGGCATGCTGCTTGGTGGGTGGCTGACGGATCGGGTCTTTCGGAGTCACGGCGGGCGGACTTGTCTGGTCTACATGCTGATGTGTACGGTGTTTGTGGCCCTGTTCTGGAAGCTCGCTTCTCACTCGGCCGTGGCCAACGCGGCGCTGCTCGGTGCCATGGGTTTCTGCATTTACGGTCCGCAGTGTCTGGTCGGCGTGATCGCCGCCAATCTGGCGACGCAGCGAGCGGCCGCCACCGCCATCGGGCTGACCGGTCTGTTCGGTTATTTGAGTGGAGTCCTCTCCGGCTGGGGCTTGGGCTATCTGGCCGAGCATACCGGGTGGTCTTCAGTCTTCGGCCTGCTCATTGTCTCGGGTCTCATTGCGAGCGTTCTGTTCGCGCTGTGCTGGAACGCCGGTCACGGACCGAGCGAGAGCCGGGCGGTGGGCCCCGCGAGGTGAGTCGACGCTCATGAGTACGACGAAGCTGACATCGGTTCGACATCTCGCCCTGGATATGGACGGGACGATCTACAAGGGCGGGACCGTGTTTGAATTCACGTTGCCGTTCCTGGAGCGGATGGGCAAGCTGGGGATCGGCTACACATTCCTGACCAACAACTCTTCCAAGAGTGTGGTGGATTACCTCCAGTCCCTGGGGCGCATGGGTATCCCGGCCGATCGTGAACAGGTATTCACCTCGACCGGGTGTGCGGTGTACTACCTTCGCCAGGCGCTTCCGACGGTGAAGCGGCTGTATGTGTTGGGCACGCCGAGCCTGCAGGGCGAGCTGGCCATGGCCGGCTTCACCGTGGTCGGCGACGAGGAGGAGCCGGAGGGGGTGGTGGTTGGATTTGACACCGGGCTGGTGTACCCCCGGCTGTGCAAGGCGGCCTGGTGGATCAAGCGGGGCAAGCCTTTCATCGCCACTCACCCGGATCGGATCTGTCCGACGGATCGGCCGACGGTTCTGGTGGACTGTGGGGCGGTGTGCGCCTGCCTTGAGAGTGCGACGGGCCAGTCGCCCCAGGCGGTTCTGGGCAAGCCCGACCCGTGGATGCTGCGCGGAATCCTGGACCGGCACCGGCTGCAGCCGCACGAATTGGCCATGGTCGGGGACCGTCTGTACACCGACATGGTCATGGCCCGCCGGGCCGGTTCCGTGGGTGTGCTGGTGCTGACCGGAGAGGCGACGGTGGATGACACCCTGCATCTGCACGAGCCGCCGGACGTGATCGTGCCCAGCCTGAAGGAACTGGGAGAGATGCTGGCCCAGGCCCGGGAGCAGGCCGGGGCCATGGCCGGGTCACCGAGTTGACGCCGTGCGGGGGCGATGGGCCTGGATGCTGGAAGGATCGGGCCGCACAGGCAGATATGGGAGTATTGGAGATGACCGTAGAAGAGACGAAGACGGGTAGTCGTGGCGAGCGCATGGCGCAGCTGAGCCGAGCGACGCTGGACGTGTTGGTGGTCGGCGGCGGGATCGTGGGAGCCGGCGTGGCCCGGGACGCCGCCCAGCGCGGCCTGAAGGTTGGGCTCGTGGATCAGCACGATTTCGCGTTCGGCACGAGCAGTCGATCGAGCCGCCTGCTGCACGGCGGGTTGCGCTATCTGGCCCAGGGGCGCATCGGACTGGTTCGCGAGGCGAGTATCGAGAAGCGGGTGATCCATTCCATCGCTCCGCATCTGTCCGGCCCCCTGGCGTTCGTGTTCCCGACGTACCGCTGCCCGCCGTGGGGAGCCTGGGCCCTGTGGAAGTTGCGGATCGGCGTCAAGCTGTATGATCTGCTATGCGGCGGCCGGAACCTGGGCAGGTCCAACGCGTTCAACGCTCGTGGCCTGGAGCAGTACCTGCCCGGCATTGACACCAACCGGCTGACCGGCGGCGTGCGCTACTACGACGGCCTGACCAACGATGCCCGACTGGTGATCGACACGTTGCGGTCAGCCACGAAGAGCGGCGCCGTGCTGGTCAACTACTGCCGGCTCGATCAAGCCCGTCCGCGCGGCAGCTCCTGGCAAGGTGTCCTTCAGGACCAGTTGGGCGGCAAGGAGTTGAGCGTGGATGCCCGTTGCGTGGTCAACGCCACCGGGCCCTGGGCGGATCGTGTTGAGCACAGCTCGGTCGAGCTGCGTCTGACCAAGGGCGTGCATCTGGTGGTGGACCGCGATCGGCTGCCCGTACCGGACGCCGTGGTCATGACCGAGGGAAGCCGCATTCTGTTCGCGATTCCCTGGGGTGAACGCGTGATCCTCGGGACGACGGACACGGATTACGGAGGCGCGATCGAGGACGTGAAGACCGAGCCGGGAGATGCCCGGTACATTCTTGAGGTCGTCAACGGTGCCTTTCCGGAGGCGCGGCTCTCCGAGCATGACGTGGTCAGTTCGTGGGCCGGCCTGCGGCCCCTGATCGCGGACCGGAACGGCAGGCCGTCGGACATCTCCCGGGCCCATGAGATTCGGTCGCCGGAGCCTGGCTGGCTGGACATCGCCGGCGGCAAGCTGACCACGTATCGACTGATGGCCGAGCAGGCCGTGGACCGTATCGAGGGCCAGCTTGGACGGGGCCGAACCGCGTGCCGGACGGCCGAGGTTCCGCTCCTGGAGTCCTGGGAGACTGAGGGCCTCAGTGGTATAGTGCCGCCGGACGTGAGCCGCCGGGCGGTGGAGCACTACTGCTCCAACGAATGGGCGGTGCACCTTGACGACGTCATGCTCCGCCGGGGCGGGTGGCACTACGATCGCCATGACGCCAAGGTGGTCGGTGAGCAGGTGGCCGGCTGGATGGCGGAGCTGCTCGGCTGGAACGTGGAGCGCAAGGAACAGGAGCTGGCTCGCTACCGGGCAACGGTTGGCCGAGTTGGCCGCTGGTGCGAGGGGCCCTTCACCCGAGCGATGGGTGGCGGGACCCGGTCGTGCACCCCGGCGTGATGGCCGTTTTGCGGATCCGAGGGACAGAGTCGACAGCCCGCGCTGATCTCGGCGCGAATCAGGAGAATCGCCCGGATGTTCTCAGCGATCCGCGCCTTTTTTGCCGCCGCACCGCACCTTCCCCGATTGCCGGCCGGCGAGGTTCGCCGGCTCTATCCGCGCTATCGCTGGCGGGTCATGGAGGCCACCTACCTCGGCTACGCCACGTTCTACCTGGTGCGGAACAACATCTCCGTGGTTTCCAAGGACATGGAGGTGGCCCTCGGCTACAACGACGGCCAGATCGGCAGCATCCTGGCCATCACCGCGATCAGCTACGGGCTCGGCAAGTTTCTCATGGGGGCGGTGTCCGACCGCAGCAATCCGAGAGTCTTCATGGCCTTCGGGCTGCTGCTCACCGCCCTGTGCAATTTTGCGTTCGGGGGCGTGAAGGGCTTCGGGATTCACCTGACGCTCTGGGGACTCAACGGTTTCTTTCAAGGTATGGGCTGGCCGCCCTGCGGTCGGTCGATGGGCCACTGGTTCAGCCAGAAGGAACGAGGCCTGACGTTCAGCATCTGGAACACGGCCCACAACGTCGGCGGGGGAGTGGCGGGTTACCTGGCCGGTTGGGCGGCACTTCACTTGGGTGGCTGGCAGTACGCGTTTTTCGTGCCCGGGCTGCTGGCTCTGGTCGGATCGCTGTACCTCTTCTGGCGGTTGTGTGATACCCCGCAGTCGGTCGGCTTGCCGCCGATTGAGGAGTATGCCGCGGGTCATGGCGGCGGCTTCCCTGTCCAACCGGTCGTCGCAACGGAGACCGAGCAGCACGAGGCCGCTCCGGTCGCGAGCTGTGCTTCGGCTTCGGATGATGCCGAACGAGAACTGGGTTTTGGCGAGCTTTTCGTCGACTACGTCTTGACCAACAAGTACGTGTGGCTGCTGGCCATCGCTAACTTCTTCGCGTACGTTTCCCGATACAGCATGCTCGACTGGGGTCCCAAGTACCTGCGCGAGGTCAAGGACGCAACGCTTGTCAAGGGTGGCCTGGCGGTCATGGTCCTGGAGTTTGCGGGCATTGCCTCCACGATTGCCCTGGGTTGGGTTTCCGATCGAGTGGGCGGGCGGCGGGGCATGGTCGCAACGCTCTCGATGGCGCCCATCCTGTTGGCCTTCACCGCGATCCTGTTTATCCCGGCCGGGTACCTGTGGCTGGACATGGTCATGCTCGGCCTGATCGGCTTCTTCATCTATCCGGTGATCAACCTGATCGTGATCCAGGCTCTCGACCTGACCAGCAAGAAGGCGATCGGCACGGCCGCCGGTTTCATTGGCTTGCTGGGTTATCTTGGCCGCACCTGCCAGGCCCAGGGTTTCGGCTGGATGCTGGACTATTTCAAGCCGCGATATGGAACCGAGGCGGCCTGGGAAATCGTGATTTACTCCATCCTGGGGTGCACCGCTCTGGCGGTCGTCTTGTTGGCATTCACCTGGAAGCTCAGGCCCCGAGCCTGAAGCCTGGTTCGCCCATCCGCCGTCCGGCGGTTGTGCCGGCCGAGTCGTCCCCGTTGCCTTAAGCACCGATCTGGGGTATGGAAATGCCCGGCTGCCTGGTTGGGCCATGCGGCGGATGTCGTGGTCGGTTTGCTTCGGGGCGTTATGACCAGCCGGTTGTCATGCTCGCGGCGTACCTTTCTGGATCGATTACGTATTCTCGCCCGACGCCGAGGTCATTTGCGGCCTCAAGCGGCTGGAGTGATCCCGGCATTCGGCTATCATTCGTGCCGAGCCCTATGGTCGAGAGGAGGTCCGTCGTGCGTTCGAGTCACTGGCCTCGGAACGTGTTTTCTCCACGCGTTTGCGCGGTTCTGCTCTCCTGTGCCTCCGCGCTCATCGCTCAGCAGTTCGATCCGCCCGACGCTCAGCAGCCGGGCGACAAGATGATCCAGGACTACCTGGGCCGAGAAGCCGAACGGCTCGACGGACAATTCCTGGAGAGCGTCAAGACGGTCGACGACTGGAACAAAGCCCTTCCCTCGCTCAGGGAGCAATACCTGTACATGCTCGGCCTGTCGCCGATGCCGGAGCGTACGCCGCTGCAGCCGGTCGTCACCGGCACGCTCGACGGTCAAGGTTACGTGGTCGAGAAGCTCCATTTCCAGAGTTGCCCGAAGCTGTACGTGACCGCCAACCTGTACCGCCCGGCGTCGGCCAAGCCGGGGGACAAGCTGCCCGCGGTGCTCTACGTCTGCGGCCACAGCAACGCCGGGCGGGACGGCAACAAAACGGCGTACCAGTCCCACGGCATCTGGTTCGCTCGGCACGGCTACCTGTGCCTGACGCTCGACACGCTGCAGCTCGGCGAGATCAAGGGCATCCACCACGGCACCTATCGGGAGGGCCGCTGGTGGTGGCACTCGCGCGGTTACACACCGGCAGGTGTCGAGTGCTGGAACGGCATTCGGGCCATCGACTACCTGGCCAGTCGCCCGGAGGTCGATGCGGAGCGAATCGCGGTGACTGGCATCAGCGGTGGTGGGGCGGCGACCTTCTGGATCGCGGCCGCCGACCTGCGCGTCAAGGTGGCCGTTCCGGTGAGCGGTATGGCCGACCTGGCTTCGTACGTCCCCAACCGCACGGTGAACGGGCACTGCGACTGCATGTTCTGTTACAACACGTTCCGATGGCCGTGGACCCGGATCGCCGCCCTGATCGCCCCGCGGCCGCTCCTGTTCGTCAACAGCGATAATGATCGCATCTTCCCCATGGACGCCAACCGCCGCATCACCAACCGCCTGGAGCAACTCTACAGCTACTTCGGCGCCGGCGATCTCGTGGACAGCGTGGTGAGCAATGGCGGACACGCGTACCGCAAGGACCTTCGCCAGGCGGCCTACAGGTTCATCAACATGCACCTGAAGGGCGATCCCGCGGCGATCGGCGACAGCGAGGTTGACTTGGTGACGGAGGAGGACGGCCGCCGCATCTTGCCGATCGAGCCGGCCAGGCTCCGTGTTTTTCCCGAAGACAAGGACATCCCCGCCGATGCCCTGAATGGCCGGATTGACGAGAGCTTCGTGCCCATGGCCACGGTGCAGCTGCCCGCCGGCGGGCAGTTCGATGCCTGGAAGCAGGGCCTGCTTGCCAGGCTGCGTGAGGTCAGCTTCAATCGTTTGTCGTCGACCTTGCCGGAGGCAACGCTGGTGGAGCCATTGCCCGGCGGCTGGCTCCGGATGAAGTCGGAGGAGGGTGTCGAGTTCCGCCTTCATGGGACGGCGAAGACTGGCCCGGGGAAACGGCTCATCCTGGTGGTGAGGAACGCCGACGAAGCCACGAACGCCGATCCACCGGCCTGGGTGAAGGACGTGCTCCCCGCGGATGCCGTTGTCTGGTTGTGTGACCCCCGCGGCGTCGGCGAGACACGGTGGACGACCAAGCGTCCGCCGAATTACGTCCGCCGGGCGCACGTGTTGATCGGCCACACGGTCGAGACCGGCCAGGTCTTGGACGTCGCCGCCGCGGCCGGTTACCTTCGCGGTCAGGCCGTCCGATCTGTGTCGGTCGAATTGGCGGGCCGGGGCGCCGCCGGTGTCCTGGCGGCCTATGCCGCTCTGTTTCAACCCGGCGTTGTGGGTGTGACATTGGTGGCTCCGCCCCTGAGTCACATGCGGCCCGACGCACCGCAGTTCCTGAACGTGCTCCGCGTGTGTGACCTGCCCGAATCGCTCGGCATGCTCGCTCCGCGATGGCTCACGATCATCGGCCAGGAAGATGAGGATCTGAACCGGGTCAGGGCGATCTACGCGACCGCGGGGGCGGCAGGCAAGTTCGTGTTGAGATCACCGTGAGGGACAAGTCCCTTTCACCACACGGGGATGGCCCGTTCGAGTGCCGCCCCGACGTGGCAAACCGGAGAACGATCACGTACACTGGGATGCGGTCATGTGGGGGTCCGGCATGAGCAAGTGGATGGGGCTGCGGGGCGGGGGCGCAGGCGTGCGCGGTGCACCGCCGCCTTGGTGACGGCCGGGTCTCCTTGCTGCCGCCAAGGGTGAGGCCGGGTGTGGTTCGATCGGTGGGTGCGCGGATGATCGTTGCACAGGGATCGGAAACGGCGCGGTTGAGCGACGCCGACATTTGTCAGGTGGTCGCCAAGGCGCTGGGCGGGGCCCGGCTGTCGGGCAAACGGGTCTTGGCCATCATCCCCGACCACACGCGCAGCGGGCCGACGGGCTTGCTGTTCAGGGCGATCGCCGACACCCTCGTGGGCAAGGCCGCGGCCATCGATTTCCTGATCGCCCTCGGCACTCACCCGCCGATGAGCGAGGAGAAGATCAACGAGCTGTTGGGGATGGTCGGCGGCGAGCGTGCCGCCAGATATGCGTCGGTCCAGGTCTTTAACCATCACTGGAACTCGCCTGAGGCCCTGACCCCGATCGGCATGCTGACCCGCTCGCGGGTCGAGGAACTCTCCGGCGGCCTGTTGAGCATGGAGGTTCCCGTCCTGATCAACAAGCTGGTCCTGGCGTACGACCACCTGGTGATCGCCGGGCCTGTTTTTCCGCACGAAGTCGTCGGCTTCTCTGGCGGGCACAAGTACCTGTTTCCCGGCATTGCTGCTCCGCAGGTCATCAACTTCACCCACTGGCTGGGCGCCCTGGTCACCAACCCGCTCATCAACGGCACGCGCGACACGCCGGTCCGGGCGGCTATCGAAGCCGCGGCCGATCTCCTTCCCATCGAGCGGACACTTCTGGGCTACGTGGTCAGCGGCAGTGAGGTGGTCGGCATCTTCGGCGGCCCGGTGGGCGAGGCCTGGCGGGCAGCCACCGAACTCAGCGCCCGGATCCACGTCAAGTACTGCGAGAAGCCGTTCAAGACCATCCTCTCGTGTGCCCCCCCGATGTACGACGACATCTGGACGGCCGGCAAGTGCATGTACAAGCTCGAGCCGATCGTGGCCGACGGCGGCACGCTGATCATCTACGCCCCGCACATCGACGAGGTTTCGTACTCGCATGGCCAGGTCATCGACCAAGTCGGCTACCATGTGCGCGACTACTTCACCAAGCAGTGGCACCGGTTCAAGCACTTCCCCTGGGGCGTACTGGCCCACAGTACCCACGTGAAGGGCGTCGGTCGGTTCGAGAACGGCCTCGAGACGCCGCGGGTCAACGTCGTACTGGCCACGCGGATCCCCGAGGCCCGCTGCCGGAAGATCAACCTCGGCTACATAGATCCGGCCAAGGTCCACCCCGATGAATACCGGGGCCGTGAGGACGAGGGCGTGCTCATGGTGTCCAAGGCGGGCGAGACCCTCTTCCGACTCAACGATATGAGCAGGTTCAAATCGGTGGGGACGCTTGCGTAGCAGACGGGAGATTCGACCATGGAACACAGATTGTCACGCCGGAGTGTGATCTGGTCCGCCGCGGCCGCGGCGGCGTCTGGCAAGTTTCTGCTGGCCCAGGAGACACCCGTCGCACCCCCGCTGCCGGCGCCGGCCGGCGCAACCGAACGCCGCCCGGTGGTCTCGATCGTCAAGGGCGACCGCCGGCGCCAGAACGTCTGCGACGCGCTGGTGGCGATCGAGGACCAGATTCTGCCAGTGCTCAAGACGAAGAAGTACGTGGTCATCAAGCCGAACATCGTAAATACGAGAAACCAACTCGCCTCGACACACGTGGATTCGCTCCACGGCATCCTGGATTTCCTGGCCCCGCGATTCAAGGGGCCGGCGGTCATTGCGGAGTCGGCGGCCGCCCACACCCCGGAGGGTTACGAGCACTTCCATTACCCGGAGGCCCTTTCGGAGCACAAGCCGCTGCAAGTCAGCCTGGTGGACCTGAATGAGGAGGCCAAGTTCCAGACATGCACCATCCTGGATGGCAATCTGCATGCCGTCCCCGTCCGCCTTGCCGCCCGGCTACTGGACCCCGAGGCGTACATCATCTGCTCGGCGATCCTCAAGACGCACAACACCGTGATCGCGACCCTCTCCATCAAGAATATGGCCCTGGGTGCCCCGCTGCACAGCACCCGAGGGCAAGGCAAGTGGTGGAACGACAAGCGCCTCTACCATGGCGGCGTCCGCCAGACGCACTTTGGCATTCTGATGACCGCCCAGCGGCTGCAGCCGTGCTGGGGGGCAACGGTGATCGACGGCTACGAGGGGATGGAGGGCAACGGGCCCAACGACGGGACCCCGGTTCCGTCGCGCGTGGCCATCGCGTCGACCGACTACGTTGCCGCAGACCGCGTGGGCGTCGAGGCGATGGGCATCGATCCGTCCTGGATCGGGTACCTGCAGTTCTGCGGCCAGGCCGGCCTCGGGCACGTGGATCTCGCCAAGATCGATATTCGCGGGGCCAAGCCCGCGGACGTCGCCCGCAAGTACAAGATGCACGCGGACATCGAGCGTGAGCTGCGCTGGATGGGTGAAATGAAGGACGTGCCGGAGAAGCTGGGGTGACTCCCGCTTTGCGTATCCCCACGCCGGGAAGTGGAGAGTGGAGAATCGGGGCAAAGGCCGACGAAAGCTGCATGAGGGAATTGAACATGAACGCTGTGAAATTGACGCTCGGGATCGTGTTGACCTCCGTGATCTGCGTTGCCCCCGTCCTGGGCGCCGAGGGCGGTGTGACCGCGCCGGGTGCCAAGGTCGAGAAGCTCTCCGGGGAGTTCGAGTTCACCGAAGGGGCGACCTGCGACCGGGACGGCAACGTGTTCTTCACCGATCAGCCCAACGATCGCATTGTCCGGTGGAGCGTGGACGGCAAGTTGTCCACCTGGATGAAGCCGTCCGGACGCTCCAACGGGATGGTCTTCGACCCTCTCGGCAACCTCATCTCGTGCGCGGACGAGAAGAACGAGCTGTGGATCATCACCCCCGACAAGAAGACGACGGTGCTGGTCAGGAGCTACAAGGGCAAGCTGCTCAACGCGCCCAACGATGTGTGGCTCCGGCCGTCGGGCGGGCTGTACTTCACGGACCCGTGGTACAAGCGCGACTATTGGAAGCGCGGGCCCAAGGAGCAGGATGTCGAAGGGGTCTACTACCTCCCCGGGCGCAAGCCGGCGAAGCCGGCCGACAAGCCTGCTGCCGCCGCGAAGGACGACAGCGAGCATGCCGACCAGGCCCTGCCCTATGAGCCGGGCGAGCCAATTCGGGTCATCGACGATCTCAAGACGCCCAACGGGATCACCGGCACGCCGGACGGCAAGACCCTGTACATCAGCGATCTCGGCTCGCACCGCACCTACGCCTACGACATCCGCCCCAACGGTTCGCTGGCCAACAAGCGGCTGTTCTGTGAACTCGGGTCGGACGGCATGACCATCGACAGCGAAGGCAACGTCTACCTGACCGGCAAGGGTGTGACCGTGTTCGACAAGGCCGGCAAGAGGATCGACCACATCGACGTGCCCGAGCCCTGGTCGGCCAATGTCTGCTTCGGCGGCGCGGACCGCAAGACGCTGTTTATTAACGCCAGTAAATGCCTCTACAGGGTCAAGATGCGCGTCCAGGGGGCCAATGAGAAAGGGGGCAAGTGACATCATGCACCTGACCTCGAGACCGGGATTACCGCTCACCGTGGCTCCCACTCGTCGCGCATTCCTGCGTGGTTCGGCGGCCGTGGCTTTCGGCACGGCGGCCGCGGCGGGTATCGGCAGGCCGGGTGGGGCCGCGGCGGGAGATGCCAAGGCCACCGGGGCCGAAGATCGCAAGTTCAAGGTCTGCCTGAGCCCGGGCCTGATCGGCGTGCGGGCCAGCCTCAGCGAATCGATCGATCTGGCCGTTCGATTCGGGTTCGAGGCGATCGAGCCAGCGGCCGGCGAGTTGGGCTCGATGTCCGAGGACGCCGTCAAGCAGTTGCGCAACGGTATGGCGGCCAGGAACCTCGTCTGGGGGGCCACCAGCATCGACTCGCCGTTTGGGCGTTCGGACGAGGACTTCAAAGGCCTGCTGGACAAGCTGCCGGAGACGGCTTTCGCCCTGCAACGTGCCGGAGCCAGGCGTGTGGGGACCTGGATCACGCCCGGGGACAAGCAGTTGACCTATCTCGAGAATTTCCGGCGGCACGTCCGTCGGGTCCGGGAGATCGCCCGGATTCTCGGCGACCGCGGTCTCAGCTTCGGTCTCGAATACGTCGGCCCGCGGACCAGTTGGAGCCGCTCGCGCTTCCCGTTCATCCACACCCTGCGGGAGATGCGCGAGTTGATCGCCGAGACCAGTTGCCCGAACGTCGGCCTGCTGCTGGACAGCTGGCACTGGTACACCGCCGGCGAGACACCGGCCGACCTCAAGGCCCTGGCCAACGCGGACATCGTGGCAGTGCACCTCAACGATGCCCCGTCCGGCGTTCCGACCGATCAGCAGGTGGACAACCGCCGCACGCTGCCCGCGGCCACCGGCGTGATCGACATCGGTGCCTTCCTCGGGGCCCTCCTTGCGGTGGGCTACGACGGCCCGGTGGCGGCCGAGCCCTTCGACGCCTCGCTGCGCGATCTGCCGCGCGATCAGGCAGTCGGTCGCACATCCGAGGCGATCAAGAAGGCACTGAAGCGCATATAGGAGCCCATCTCCGCAGACTCCGTGAGACAGACAAGCCGCTTGAACCAGCACCGGCGGGACGCCAAGGCTACGTTCCCTGAAGCGGGCTCCAAAAGCTTCTCAGATTCTGTCGCCACCCGGCCGATAGGCCGGTCCTGCAGGGCTCACTCCTGTTGCCTGACGGCTCGTGAGACCATTTGGCGGGCGATGAGCAGCACGACCAGGCCGACGAGGCTGAAAACAAGCCCTGCGAGTTGCGCGCTGCCCGAAGTGATCAGCAGCCAGGAGTCCCACGGATTGCCGGATGGTGCGAGCCGCCCAGCCGCCGCCAGATGGCGGTAGAGGATCGGATCAAGCGGAAGGCGCGCGGCCGCACCCAGTGCGGAGACGACGACAAAGAGGGTGAAAGGCCATGTCCGAACTCGTTCCCGGCGGGCGAGGTCCCGGAGATAGAGACCCAGGAGCAGCGCTCCCACCTCGCCGACGATTCGTAGTGGCGTGAAGAGGAGGGAGCAGGCCAGTAACCACCCGTTCACGCCGGAACCCGGGGATACTGCCGGTCCTAGGTTGTGCCATTGGCTCAGGAGCAGGAGAAGCAGGTTCAGGCCCCTGTTCACCAGCCATGCGATCGGGGCGAGGATCCCCAGGATTCGGATCCAGTGTTTCAGACGCCAGCCCCGCGGGTCCTGTTCCCGAGTTGGTTCGGGCGTGGCGACGAGCAGGAGGCCGATGCACCAGATGATGCGGTCTCCTAAGGTCAGGAGGAAGATGTGAGACCATGCGATCGTCGCGGGACCCCCGAAGCGTACGAGCAACACCGGTAGGTACAGGAGGATGAGGCTCAGAGCGCACGCCATGGCCGCCAGGCTCAGGCCGAGCCGGATGGTTCGGAGCCAGCGGGTGTCTGCGAAGCGGAGATCGTCGGGGCGCAGGGACTTCCAGACCGGGGCGGCGCACTCCGGGCAGACGGAGTCCAGGGCCAGGGTTTGAAGGTTGTAGCCGCACGCGACGCAGGCTACGCTGGTGTTGACGGTTCCCGTTGCGGGGTCGAGGGCGGCGACGTTGAGCGAACGGCTCGCCGGCAAGCCGCACCTCCCGCAGCAGGCGTCGAGCGACAATCCCGCCAGCGTCTCACCGCAACCAGTGCACCGCAACTCGAAGTTGACCATGGTCATGCAAGGCCCCTCAAAGAACGACCTTGGATCTCAATACACGCGACCGGGCGATTCCGGGAGAGGCGTTGCTCCAGGGCGATCCCGGAGGCGTGAAGACGGTCATCATCGTGTCGCTTGTTCCCTGTGTCTAGATCCCACGGCCAGCGGGGCGGTTTACGGCCTGGCTTAGCGGCATATAATGATGCTGCTCGTCGGATGGTTTTCTCGGCTCTGCATGAGCCGTTCCGAGGAGTACTCTTTTGCGATGGGATGGCCTGCCATGCCGCGACTAGGTGTGAATATCGATCATGTGGCCACCGTTCGCCAGGCCCGCCGCACGTACGAGCCCGACCCGGTCTGGGCGGCGGCCGAGGCCCAACTCGGTGGGGCCGACGGGATTACCTTCCACCTTCGCGAGGACCGGCGGCACATCAACGACCGCGACGCCCGCCTGCTCAAGGAAGTCGTCACCTGCAAGCTCAACATGGAGATGTCGATCAACCGGGCGATCGTGGCCATCGCCCGGCAGCTCAAGCCCGACCAGTGCACCCTGGTCCCCGAGCGGCGCGAGGAACTGACCACCGAGGGCGGCCTGGACGTCGTCCGGCTGGCCAGGCGGGTCCGGCCGGCGGTCGAGGCCCTGCGCGGCAAAGGCATCGAGGTCAGCGCCTTCATCGAGCCGATCCCCGACCAGGTCCGGGCCGCGGCCGACGCTGGCTGCGACGCGGTCGAACTCTGGACCGGCGAGTACGCCCACGCCAAGGGCCCCCGGGCCGTGCGCGCCGCCCTAAAACACCTGGACACCGCCATCGAGGTCGGCCACTCCCGAGATATCCTCGTTCACGGCGGCCACGGCCTGACCTACACGAACATCAAGCCGGTGGCCGCACTGATGGGTTTCGAGGAGTTCAACATCGGCCACTCGATCATCGCCCGGGCAGTCTTTGTCGGGCTCCGCAAGGCCGTGCGGGAAATGAAAGCTCTCATTGGCGACGATTGAGATTGATCTTTTCGCCCCGATTCGGTACAAACTCTCCCTGTCGTGCCTCGCGTCGCCGACCCCCGCCACCGCTTGTTTTCCGGGGACGCTCATCGGTTGTCAGCAGGGTCTCGGTGCGTGAGCACCTGGGAGAGGCCGGCGCGGGCCGGCGAAGCTGTCCCTGGATGTCCCTAACGTAAGGAATCCGATCGTGTTCAAAGGAAGCATGGTTGCCCTGGTGACGCCGTTCAAAAACGGCAGCGTGGACTGGAAGACCCTGGAAGCCCTGGTTGACTTCCACGTGGACGCCGGCACCGACGTGCTCGTACCCTGCGGTACGACCGGCGAGAGCCCAACGCTGACCCACGAGGAGAACAACGAGGTCATCGCTAAGGTGGCCAAGCGGGCCAAGGGCCGCATCCCTGTCCTCGGCGGAACCGGCTCCAACAGTACGGCCGAGGCCATCGAAATGACCCTCGAGGCCAGGAAGAACGGCGCCGACGGCTCACTCCAGGTCGCTCCCTACTACAACAAACCGACCCAGGAGGGCCTCTATCAGCACTTCGCGGCCATCGCCAAGGCGGTCGACTTCCCCCATGTGCTGTACAACATCCCGGGCCGCTGCGGCGTCGAGATCGCGGCAGACACCATCGCCCGGCTGCGGAAGGACTTCCCCAACATCGTCGCGGTCAAGCACGCGACCGGTGCCATGGATTCGGCCAGCGACCTGATGAGCAAGAGCGACATTGCCATCCTCAGCGGCGACGACTCCATGACCCTCCCGCTGATGGCCATCGGTGGGGTGGGGGTGGTCAGCGTCCTGGCCAACATCGTTCCCAAGGATGTCAAGGCCCTGACCGACGCCGCCCTGGGCGGCGACTGGGACATCGCCCGCCGCTGGCATCACAAGATGTTCAAGCTGGCCAAGGGCCTGCTCACGCTCGAGGTCAACCCGATCCCGATCAAGACGGCCATGGCCATCAAGGGCATGATTTCCGACGAAATGCGCCTCCCGCTGACCAAGATGGCCCCGGCCAACCGAGAGAAGCTCGCCGCCGCCCTGACCGAATACGGCCTGTAGGCCGTTGCCTGGAACAACGCGATTGCTGCCCGGTTCGACGAGAGGGGACGCCTCGCCGGGCTCATTTCGTGAGCTTCCGGAGGGTGTGAGCGAGGAAATCGTCGAGCTGGGGCGGCGTCAACGGGGCCTCCAACAGGATTGCCAGCCCTTCCCAGCGGAGCCCGCGGCAGACTTCGAGAACCTCGCCCGGTGGGCAGAATACCAGCAGCGAACGCCCGCGGGCCTGGATCTTCTGGAACATGGGCAGCCAGGGTACGGCCGAGGGTGTGCCCGCGCCCGGCGTGAACTGGATGGCCTGGATGTCCGGTACCTCGAGGATATCATCGATGTGCCGGGCGGCGTCGGGGCCGTCGAGGTGGAAGACCGCCCGCCCCACGGTGGCTGCCTGGCGAGCGATATCCGGCAGGCAAAGGCCCCGGAACTGCCGCGGGCTGATCATGGCGTTGAAGTCGCAGGCAGGGATCACGTACGGGCGGTCGGACCACAAACCGAGCCAGTGGATCAGGCCGGCCCCGCGTCGGGTCGCCCCCCGGTACAGATCGGAGAACACCTGACGCCAGGCGGGGTAGATCCGGTTGATGGCGGCACAAAGGCGCTCGGGCCGGTCAATGACGTCCAGGCACAGACCGGTCGCGCCGCGGAGGTTGAGCAGCACATCCGCCGAGCCGCCCAGGTCGGGCGTGCAGACAAGGTAGCGCCCCGCAGCATCGGCGCTCACCAGATCCACCAGCTTCCCCAGCAGCTGGTACCAGGGATTATCCTGGCGGACGGTCCAGTCGGGCTCGTTGGACCAGTCGTCGTCGATGAAGGCATGGGTCCAGGCAGTGTCCGAGCCGAACTCGAGCCGCCCGCCGAACAGAGCTCCGAGGAGCACCGGTCCGAAGTCCACGCGGACACTCGGCAAGGCATCGCCGATGCGGTGCAGCTGGCGAAGGTCAGCCCGCTTGGCTTCGAGCCAGTCATCCGGCTGATGGAGCAGATCGAGTCGGCGGTTGATCGGCCGGGCAGGGTTGGTGTTGGCGGTGGCTATGAAGATCGGGCGGTCGATCGCATCATGAGCCCACCAGGCCTCGAACCGTCGGGCGATGTCGGGAAAGTCGGGGCAGAACTCGAGGGGCCGACAGAATCGCTTGAGGGCGGTTGTCCACTCCTGGGCCTCAGATAGAGGCTCGATGGCTGCCCGTGTAGGCATCAGGTTCCTCCTCTGGTTCGGCGAGGCTGGCATCCTGGCGATGTCAGGCCGGCCAACCGGATCATAACCATGGAGGCCGGTTCAGGCACTTCCGGGGTAGCCGACCGCCGAGCCGGGTGCCGAGGAGAGGGTACCGTGCCGCGGGGGTCGGCATGCCGCCGAGAGCCGTGTTCGAACATGGCTCCGGGGCGAAAATGGCATGGCACCAGACGCAGGGTGCGCCTGGTGCCACTATGCCATGTGTGTGGAGCGTCAGGATACGATGAGTCTACCGCGTCCGCCTAACGTACCAGGCGTACAGGCTGGTAGACGAAATAACTGGTACCTGAACCGGTAGTCGCGATGGCCCCGTCCTCGACGAAATACTCCGGCTGAATCACCACCTGCTTCTTATTCATTGCTCCGGTCAGTTTGACGTTGAGGATTCGGATGCCGCCAAATCCCACGATGGTGAACATCGCGTTTTCGCCGTAGCCGTCCACGCGCGAGAAGATCGGGATGATTCGCTGCTTGCCAACTATCGCGGCGAGTTCATCGCTGAACCCTGCACTCAGGCCGGTGTCCCCGTTGAGCAACAACGTGCCGTCGGCACCGAGCTTGATTGCGCCGCCGAAGTAAGCCAGGTCGGTCTCGTTGAGTCCATAGACGATCTGTCTGGCGATCGCGGTGGTGGCGTTGGTGGGCGCGCCCAGGTCGACTGTCCCGAAGTTACCCGGCGGGAGCTGGTCGGCACCCGCCCCGGGGTACAGGTTGAATTCCGGGATGCCGTCAGAAGTGGCCGTCGCCGTCTGGGCGGCCTTGTCGTAGGAGTAGTTGTCGAGGATGGCTCCGGCCGGGTGAATCAGGCTGTTCCAGGAGTCGATGTGCAGGGCAAAGGGCAGCATGTCGACGGTGTCGGCCGGACTGGTGGTCCTGAAGCCGATCACGCCGTCCTTGAACACCGCCGTGGCCTTGGCAGTGACGTCGGCACTGGTGAGGCCGAAGATCCGGCCGAAGAGCAGCGGGATGGCGCCGTTCTGAAGGGAGTCCCGGCGGACAATGACCTGCACCGAGTTGTAGGTGCTGGGATCTCCGGTCGTGATTTCCTCGGCGAGGTTGTTGGGGTTGCTGATGTACCCCACGACCACATCTGCAGTCCGCAGACTCGGCGCTTCCCCGGCCACCTTGTTCCTGCCCGCGTAGGCGCTGGCCTCGCTGATCGCGGCGTTGATCTCCTCGGACATGTCCGGCAGGCCCATGAGCCTCTCCGGATCGAGGAGCTGCCAGGCGGCGGCCATGGCGGCGGAGTCTGCGGTGCGCTGGAGCTCGGCCTTGACGTTGTAGAGGATGCCCATGTCCACGGCCAGGGCGGCGAAGCCCACCAGGACGGTCATGCTGATCGCGGTGAGGACGACGGCCGTTCCGCGGCGGGAAGTCTGACAACCGGGGGTTGGCGACTGGGGTTGCATGTTCGGCGTCTCCTTGCTTCTTTCGATCACGCGGTCCCTACCGACTGATAGGGGAATCCGGTGACAGTCCCATGATCACTCACTCGACCTCGGACACGGCGGAAATGACCCTGGGCGTGCTGTCGGTGTAGAGCAGGCCGCCCTCTCCGTACCAGCGCACCTCGATGATCACCAGCTGGGTCACGCGGTTGCTGCCGTAGGTGACGCAAGAGTTGCTGACCGAGACCTGGGTGTTATAGGCGTTCAAGTTGGAGGTCGTGCTCGACTGCTGGAGACGCATGTCCTTGCCGAACGAGCCCCAGGTGGTCGACTGGCCGTTGATGATGTCGAAGAACAACTCCCCTTCGACGATTTCGAGGACCTGCGTCCATCGGATGGTCTCGGCGGTCGTGCTCAGCGGGATGATGCGGGCAGTCTTGCTGTTGACCATCTGCTCGCCGTTCCAGCCCTGGAGCTGAAGGCCGCCAGCGGCGAACTCGGGGACTTCCCGGTAGTTCCACAGAACCTGGGCGTAGGAACTGTCCATGTTGCCCACCGGCGACATGACCGTGTGGAACTGAGGCGAGGTGATGGCATCGTCGGGCTCGTTGAGCACCAGGACCCAGTCCTCCTCGACGCGGGTTACGGATTCAGTGAACTGCGTCAGGGAGAGTAGGCTGGGTGCTGGCCAGAAAGCCGCCATCAACGCAAGGCCGGACGAGATCGACCTGCTTCTCGACCAGAAACCTCTTGTGTTCTTCCTCGCCATGTTCATTCCCTCCCAATAAGGCTCGTCGCCCTATCAACGCCTCTGTACGCCTGCTCCGAGAGACGATCGAACGTCTTCCCGAGGTTTCGTCGTCCTCGTGGTGTCCGAGACACCGGTGTTAAAATACGATGTGTTGTCCAGCAGGCGGAATAGTCTCTATGGGCCATACTGGGCGCGCCGCGAGCGCATCCGCCGCGGTATTATCGGCCACACCTCGGCCAGCCCCCTTTGGGTGGTAAGACGGGTAAGTTGAACCCCTGGTGATGTCGAGCTCCTCAAAGGAGAAGCGGCAACGCGTCGTTCGAAGTGCGCCGGACAGGTCTTCGATCGGGGTCGTCCGCTACCGGCCACGGCGGCGTGACTGAGCCATGGCCGAAGGGTAGCCCAATGGCATGGCACCGGGTGCAGAGCGCGCCCGGTGCCGTCAGGCCATGTGTGTATGGAGCGTCAGGTACGAAGAGTCTACCGCGGTCGCCTGGTGGTTTAGCGTGCCAGACGGACGGGCTGGTAGACGAAGTAGCTGGTGCCGGAGCCGGTCGTCGTGATGGCTCCCTCTTCGGTGACATAGGCCGGCTGAATGATGACGGCCTTGTTGTTCATTGCCCCGGTCAGTTTGACGTACATGATTCGAATGCCCACGAACTCCACGATCGTGTACATGGCGTTGTTGCCGTTACCCGTCACTTCCGTGAACAGCGGGATGATGCGGGGCTTGCCGATGATGGACTGGAGATCGTCCTTGATGGCGGCGCTGAGTCCGGTGTCGCCGTTGAGCAGCAATGTGCCGCTTTCGCTGAGCTTGAGTTCGCCACCGTGGTAAGCCAGGTCGGTCTCATTGATCCCGTAGCGGATCTGGCGGGACAGGGTGGCGGTGCTGTTGTTCGCGGAGCCGATGTCCACCGTCCCGAAGTTGCCCGGCGGGAGCTGACCGGCACCCGAACCTGGGTACAGGTTGACTTCCAGGATGTTGTCGGGGGATGACAGGACCGTTCCGGTCTCCTCGTCGTACTTGTAGTTGTCGTTGGTGGTTCCCCGGGCCATCAGGTTGTACCAGACATTTCGGTGGAGGGCCAGGGGCAGTAGCTGGACGGTGTCCGTTGAACTGGTGGTCCTGAAGCCGACCACGCCGTCCTTGAAAACGGCTGTCGCCTTGGCGTTGACGTCGGCACTGTTCAAGCCGAAGATCTGGCCGAAGAGCAGCGGTATGGGGCCGTTCTGGAGAGCGTCCCGGCGGACCGTGACTTCCACGGCGTTGTAGGTGTTGGGATCGTCGGTCGACATCTGCTCGGCGAGGTTGCTGGGATTGTCGAGATGGCCGACCACTACGTCAGCACTCCGCAGGCCGGGTGCCGCTCCGGCCACCTTGTTCCTGGCCGCGTAGGCCGTAGCCTCGCTGATCGCGGCGTTGATCTCCTCGGACATGTCCGGCAGGCCCATGAGCTTCTCCGGATCCAGGAGTTGCCAGGCGGCGGCCATCGCCGCCGAGTCCGCGCTGCGCTGGAGCTCGGCCTTGACGTTGTAGAGGATGCCCATGTCAACAGCCAGAGCAGCGAAGCCGATTAGGGTGGTCAGGCTGACCGCGGTGAGGACCACAGCCGTTCCGCGGCGATGGGTTCGATGGCTGGTCTTTGGTGCTTGAGGTTTCATTCTCGACGTCTCCTTGCTTCTTTCGATCATGCGGTCCCTACAGACTGATACAGGAGCCTGATGGCGCTTCGAGGCTCGCTCATTCGACCGCAGAGACGGCGGAAATGACCTTGGGCGTGCTGTCGGTATAGAGCAGGCCGCTCTCCCCGTACCAGCGCACCTCGGTGATGACCAGTTGGGTCACGCGGTTGCTGCCGTAGGTGATGCAGGAGTTGTTCACCGAGACCTGGGTGTTGTAGGCGTTCAAGTCGGAGGCCGTGCCTGCCTGCTGGAGACGCATGTCCCGACCGAACCAGCCCCAGGTGGTTGACTGGCCGTTGACGATGTCGAAGAACAGTTCCCCTTCGACGATTTCGAGGACCTGCGTCCATCGAATGGTCTCCGCGGTTGTGCTCAGCGGGGTGACGCGGACGGTCTTGCTGTTGACTATCTGCTCGCCGTTCCAGCCCTGGAGCTGGAGGCCGCCGGCGACGAACCCCGGGGCTTCCCGGTAATTCCACAGGACCTGGGCGTAGGAACCCTCGAGGTTGCCCACCGGCGACATGACCGTATGGAACTGGGGTGAGGTGATGGCGTCGTCGGGCTCATTGAGCACCAGGACCCAGTCCTCCTCGACCCGGGTGGCGGGCTCGCTGAACTCTTGAACGGAGAGCACGCTGGGTGCCGGCCACAAGACCGCCACCAATGCGAGACCGGCCGAGAGTGCTCCCATGCTCGACCCGATGCCGTTGATCTTATTCCCCACCATGTTCTTTCCCTCCCCAAAAGGCCCGTTGCCCCACGAATGCGTCCGAACGCCGGCGTCGAGGAACGACGATCGTCCATCCTGGACCGCTGTCGTCCGCGCGGTGTTGCGGACACGAACACCGGTGAGAACTTACGATGTAGGGCCTAGCGGGCGGAATAGTGCAAATGGGCCATATCGCGCGTCGCATCGATGCGGCCGCCGAGCTTTTATCGGTCACGCCTCGGCGAGGCCCTCGCGGATCGCGAAGCATGCGAGCTGGACGCGGTCGTGGATGTCGAGCTTGGTCATGATGCTGTCGGTGTGGCGATTCACCGTATTGACGCTGATGTGCATGAGTTCGGCGATTTCCTTCTTGGCCAGGCCGCGGACCAGGTAGCGGAGGATCTCGAGTTCGCGCTGGGTGAGGGTGGAAGTCCGGCTGTGGCGGCTCTCGGGCAGGGACACGCCGTCGGAGGTGACCACGACGCGGGCCAGGATTTCGGCGGAGTAGTAGGATTCACCGGCGGCGACGGTTCGGATGGCCTTGAGCAGGGCCTCGGGCGGTTCGTTCTTGGTCACATAACCGGAGGCCTCGACGGCCAGGGCCTGTTCGATGTAGCGGTCGTGGAAGAAGGCGCTGAGGAAGAGGATTCGGGTATCGGGGCAACGGGTCCGGATCATGCGGGCGGCGTCGAAGCAGAGCATTCCGGGCATATCGATATCCATGAGCACGATATCGGGCTTCAGCCGGATGGCCTCGTTGAGTGCGGTTTCGGCATCGCAGGCCACGCCGGCGACGCACAGATCGGTAGAGGCCGCGATGCAGTCGGCGAGCATGTTCCGCACCAGGGCGTGGTCGTCGACGATCAGGATCGACTTGCGATGGCTGGATACTGTGGTCTGGCTCTGGTTCATTCTTTCGACTCCTGGTCTCGTTTCAGCATGCGCTGGACTTGTCGCCCCAGGTCGGCCATGCTGAACGGTTTGTAGAGTAGGATTGCATTTTCCACCAGGTCGTCGTCCAGATCGGCGTTGGGGTTTCCGGTGATGAGGATAGCGGGGGTGCGGATTCCCGCCCGGCGCAGGGCGCGCAGGCAATCGGTTCCGGTGCAACCCGGCAGATCGATGTCCAGGATGCAGAGGCGCACCTCGTCAGCGTGTTCGCGATAGCGGCTCAGGACCGAGGGGCCCTCGGCCACATGGATGACCTGGTAGCCGAAGGACCGCAGGGCGGATGAAGCCAGTTCGCGAACGTGCCGGTTGTCCTCGGCCAGGAGGAGCGCCTCGCCCTGGCCGGTGGGCAGGGCCTGGAGCTCGGCATCAGACGAGAAGGTGGGCTCGACCTCAATTAGAGGCAAAAAGATCCTAAACGATGATCCGACGCCGGCTTCCGATTCGACCTCGACCCGGCCGTTGTGATCCTCGATGATTCCGTGGACGATGGCCAGGCCGAGGCCGGTGCCGTGGCCGCGCGGCTTGGTGGTGAAGAACGGGTCGAAGATCTGCGGGCGGATTTCCGGAGGGATGCCGGTCCCGGTGTCGGCCACCGTGATGCGGGCCCAACCTTGCTCCGGCTGTTCCGCGGTGTTGGCGGCGGCATCCCCGCCGGGCTTCACTCCGGCGACGGTGATGGCGAGTTCTCCCCCGTCGGGCATGGCGTCGCGGGCGTTGATGGCCAGATTCAGGAGCACCTGCTGGAGGTGGGTCGCGTTGCCGTTGACCCACAGGGGCCCGTTACCGTCGGCGGAGATGGAGAGCCTGACGGAGGCCGGGAGTACATGTCGGAAGAGCTGGGATGCGCCCGGGATCGCCGCCCGGAGATCGATGGGGTGTTTCTCGATCGGCATTCGATGCGCGAAGGTGAGCAGGGAGTGGGTCATGGTCTGGCCCTGGCGGGCGGCTTCCTCGAGGGTGTTGACCGCTTCGGACAGGTCGGCGGCGGTCGGATTGGACCTCCGGAGTCTGGCGGCGCAACCGAGGATGACGGTGAGCAGGTTGTTGAAATCGTGGGCCAGGCCGCTGGCCAGCTGGCCGACCGCCTCCATTTTCTGCATCTGGAGGAGTTGCTGATTGCGCTCGTCCAGGCGTGCGACCATGGTGCCGAACTCGCGGGCCAACGTGCCGATCTCGTCCTTGGAGGTCAGGGGCGGCTTCTTCGGCCCCTCGGCGCCCTGTCCAGTTCGGAGGGCGTAGTCGGTGAGTGCGGTCACGGGCTTGACCACCAGGCGCTGAAACGTGATCCAGACCAGGAGGACGATGATCGCCCCGGCTAGGACGTGCGAGACTGCGGCGAAGCCCATCGCGATCCGTCCCCGGGAGGTGATGGCTCGGGGGATCTCGGCCTTGAGCAGGAGCGCCGGCTGGCCACGCAGGTCGGGGAAGGTGGCGTAGACGTCGAGGTGCTGGTTGTCCCTGATCTGCAGGGTGGGTGCGCCTTTTCTGGAGCACTGAGCCAAGGCTTCTCGTTCTGCCGGGAGGAGGTGGTTGTCCTGGACGGACCGGGCGGTGAATGTCACTTGTGTCTGGATGGCGAGGGACTGGGTCAACTTGAGGTCGAGGAACCGGCCCATCACCATGGTGCCGCGAATGGGTCCTTCGTTGTTGCTGCTGACCACGGGTCGGGACGCCACCAGCAGGGGTCCGTGCTCGGTGATCATGAGTCCGGTGACCAGGCTGCCCGGATCGCGGTGCCCCAGCAGCGGGCTGTCCGAATCCAATCGTTCCGCCGCGAATTCTCGGAGGCGTACCTCCTTCATGGACGGGACCTCGTAGACGCCGCTCCAGACCTTGCGGCCGCTGAGGTCGCCCATCCAGAGGAGGTTCAGACGGTTGGTGATGAAGGTTGAAGGCATCAGGTTCTTGGCCTGGTACTGATTATCCTGCCCGCTGACGAAATCGCGGGTATCGTCCCAGGCGGCCCAATCGCCGAGGAACAGGGAAAGGTGGTTCAGCTCGGTGCGGATGGCGTCCTTGGCCCGGTTGATATCCGTGATCGCCGCCTCGTTTTCGAGGCGTTCGAAGCTGGGCATGATGATGGCGCGCTGGACGAGGTCCGTGGTGACCACGAACAATGCGTAGACCACGGTGAGGAGCGAAGCGACTTTCCATCTCAGCGACATTCGATTCTGTCCGTCCCCGGCGTTCTGCCTGCGACGCCCGATAACGCTGATGGCGATGGGCGCGCGGATCCTGCCTAATCAAGTATCGCCTGTCTGGCGGCCGCTCGTTAGCGTGGCGCGCTCAAGACCTGCTGGAAATAGGCGACGGTCCGTCGCAGGCCTTCTTCGAGCGGCACGTGCGGTTCATAGCCGAGCAGCGTGCGGGCCCGGGTCAGGTCGGGTCGTCGCCGCGCGGGGTCGTCGGGCGGCAGTGGTCGGCTCACGGTCTTGAGTGGCCGGCCGAGCGTGGTCTCGATTCCCTTGACGAGGTCGAGCATGGACACTTCGCGATCGTTGCCGAGGTTGACCGGCTCAGTGGTGTCGCTGTCCATGAGTCGCATCAGGCCGTCGACCAGGTCGGAGACGTAGCAGAAGCTGCGAGTCTGTTCCCCGTTGCCGTAGACGGTGATGGCCTCGTCGCGCAAGGCCTGGCAGATGAAGTTGCTCATCACACGGCCGTCGTTAACGGCCATGTTCGGCCCATAGGTGTTGAAGATCCGGGCGATGCGAACGGCGAGGTTGTGCTGACGGTGGTAATCCATCATCAGGGTTTCGGCCACGCGTTTGCCTTCGTCGTAGCAGCTCCGCACGCCGATCGGGTTGACGTGTCCCCAGTAGGTTTCCGGCTGAGGGTGCACCTGGGGGTCGCCGTAGACCTCGGATGTGCTGGCCAGGAGGATGCGAGCCTTGACCCGTTTGGCGAGGCCGAGCATGTGGTAGGTGCCGAGCACGTTGGTCTTGATGGTCTTGACCGGGTTGTACTGGTAGTGGACCGGGCTGGCCGGGCAGGCCAGGTGGAAGATGCGGTCGATTTCCAGGACGATGGGGTCGATGACGTCGTGGCGGACGAATTCGAAGCGGCCGCTGAGGATCAACTCCTGGTATCGGTCGCCGAAGTTATCTCGCCGGCCGGTGAAGTAGTTGTCCAGGCAGATGACATGGCAGCCCTCCTCGAACAGCCGGAGGCACAGGTGCGAGCCGATGAAGCCGGCCCCGCCGGTGACCAGGATGGTTTGTTTAGCCATGGACGATCCTCAAGGGCAACACAGGGATTTTAGTGTTTATCGGCACCTGCGGCCCGCGTATTGAATGACAATGCGTTGGCGACCGCCTCTGAAGTGCGCAGATATCGGTCGTAGACGCGAAGTACGGACAGTTGGCCATCGAGTGAGGTGGCCAGGCGCAGGGTTTGGTCGCCGTTCACGTTGGCCAGCTCGGATGGAAACCTGGACCAGCCGCTTCGCCGAGTCGGGCCGCCGTCACACAATCGGCCATCGACGACGAAGGTGATGATTTTGGGTCCGCCGTCGACAATGGCGGTGAGGTGGTGGTATCTGCCGGGGATGAGGGAGCCGGGATCGCACTCCCCGGTGGCCCGGTTGAGGCCGTCGCACATCTCGATTCGTACGGTGGCGTCCGAACCGGTGACCAGGGTCAATCCTCGGCCGCGGTGGTTCTGTGTTTCGAGGATGACTTGGCCTGGGGTGATGCGGTTGAGTTTCAGGGTCAGGTCGAGGGTGAAGCCGCCGCCGGTGGCGAGGTTGGGCAGTAGTGGGATGTGGACCTGGGTCTGGTTGCCGGCGGACAGATCGAGGTCGAGGATCAAGCCCCTGCGGGCGACCTGGCGGTTGTTTTGCTGGTTCCACGCTCCGTGGAGGAGGGTCGGGTCGATTTCATGGACTCGGGCGATGCTCTTTTGGGTTTCGGTGATCCAATAGCGGCCTTCCTGTTCGATCAGGTCGGGGTAGCTGATTCGCGTGGCCGGGTCGCGGTCGTAGAGCAGGATTTCCGGTTGTGACCAAAGGAGGTGTCCTTCGCGTTCGATGCCGCCGCAGATCCAAGCCGGATTGCGGTCGAGGAAGTCTCGGCCCCCGTGGTTATGGAACCAGAGGAGGTAGTGACCGTTGCGGGCCCGGAAGAGTCGCGGGCAGGCCCGGGGCTGTTTGATGGGCTGGCCGCCGGGCGTGTAGGTGGCGATCTCGGGTTTGCTCCAGGTTCGTCCGCGGTCGCGGCTGTAGGTATGGACGGCCCGGCCGGTGGTGGTGCGATAGATGCAGTAGAGGTCGCCGTTGGCGAGGGGGACGATGTTGTGTTCTTCCTGGACGGAACCGAACTCGGGGGCGCGGATACCTTGTTCTCCCTCGGGGAGCATGAGCCATTTGATGCTGTTGGGGTCGGGTTCAGTGAGGATGTTATCGGAGCGGAACAGCCATCCTTCGCCCTGGTCGAGCAAGTAGGCTCCGAGCTTGGTGAAGGCGAAGAGCGCGGAGGGTCCGCAGGTATCGGGTTTGTCGATGCCCCAGAGGATCTGGACTTTGCCTTTCCAGTCGTTGGTCCGGTCGCAATCGGTGAGTCGGACGGGGAGGCGATAACGTTCCTTGGACCAGGTCCGGCCGCCGTCGTCGGAGTACTTGAAGGCGTACCAGCCGAGCATGTCGAAGCGGTTGATCTTCTTGCCGCCGAGGGTTTGGGGTCCGACGCGGTCGCCGTTGTAGTTGTAGAAGGCGTAGACCCGGCCGGTGGGGGTGATGAGTGGTGTTGCCCACGAGGCGTCGGGTCCGTTGGCGGGTTCGATGTCGGTGAGTTTCGACCAGCTGGATCCGTGGTTGGTGCTGATGGTTGAGACGACGTGTTGTCCGCCCTGGCCTTCTTCGCCCTTGCCGGTGGTGAGCACGCAGAGCCAGTGGCCCTCGCGGGTGACGATGACGTAGGGCTGGTCGCAGTAGCCCTCGTCGGGGATGGGCGACCCATAGCGGATATCGCGAGGGTCTGGGCCGAGGCTGCAGCCGGCTGGCAGCAGCAGGCACGCGGCCATCCATGGGCGTGGGGGTTTCATGACGTCGCCATCTCCGTTGTCCTGGTCACGTTGTGTTACCTCCAATACCCACCATAACACTCCTCTGGAAGCCCTTGGGCGCGGGGCCCGGGCTTTTCTCTCGTTTGGCGTTCATTGCTGGAACTGGAACGCATAGAGGTCCGCGTCTCGGACCTGGAATCGCAGCCGGACGCTTTTGCCGGCCAGGGAGCTCACATCGCTGTGGCGTTGCCAGGTGACCACGCGGCTGATCTCGTTGGCGGTGTGGATCAGGTCGCATTTCTCGGGGGCGAAGTGATCGAGGGCGGAGCCGTCGGCGTCAAGGAGGCCGACCTGGACGATGCCGGTGGCGGACGTATCCACGTTGAGGAGCAACCGGCTGCCTTTGAAGATCAGCGGGCAGGTGGTGAACTCGCCGCCGGTGTAGGCTCCGCGGGCGGAGACGAATCCGTCGCGGCGAAGCACGAGGCGGCTGAGGACGGCGATGTTCTGATCGGCGCCGAGTCCGGCCTCGGTGAGCAGTTGCTTGTTGCGTTCGTTGCGGTCCCAGCCGTGGAGCCAGTCGCTGCCCCGGTAGTAGAGGAACATTTCGCGGCCGCTCAGGTCGGGCACGAGGCCCCAGACGACCCGTGCCGACGCCCAGTCGAAATCGCCTTTGATGCCCAGGGGGACGAATGCCCGGCGGCGGTACCGTTCCCAGCGGACGCCGTCGCGGCTGGCGGCGAACTGCGTATCCAGCGGCCCGGCGTTCATGGGCAGCTCCCGGGGGAACTCGGCGAGGACTCCGCCGATGTAGTGGTAGTAGGCGGTGGGGAACATGTAGTAGGCGTTTTCGGCCCAAGGGTACTTGATTGTGGCGCTCATGTAGTAGTCCACGACCTGGTTTTCGCCGTGGAACAGGTCATTGCGGTCCGGTCCGAGGACGACGGGCAGATCCTGCACCGGTGGGAAGGCGAGGGTGTCGGACTCGCCGCGGGCGATGGATCGTCCCTGGGAGCCCTTCTCGGTGACGTTCTTGCGCATGTAGGCCACGTACTTGCGGATCTGGTCGTCCCAGAAGATGACGTTCTGGGAGTCGAGATGGTGGCCCTTGGTTTGCGGTCGGGCGTTGAGCACGGCCTGGTGGGTGGGTTTCCAGTGGATTCCGTCGGGTGAGGAGAACAGGTGGACGCCCTCGCCCAGCTCGCCGTAGCGGATGGCCAGGCGGAACTGTTCGTTCTTTGGGGCGAGCGGGTCGTGGAAGACCATTCCGCCGTCCTGGCCGATGCGTACCCCGGAAGCCCCGTGTCCGAAGACGATGTTGTTGTCTTTTCGGCCCTGGTACTCGGTGAGTCCGATTACAGTTTTTTCCCACTTTATACCATCTTTGGACCGGGCGTAGCAGACCGCCCCGTTGGTCTTGCCGGTGTCCCAGTGCGCGGTGTCCATGGCGTGGTACCACATGTGGTAGGTGTCGCCGAGTTTCATCACGCTGCTGTAGGGTCCGATGCCGCCTTTTTCCCAGGGATGTTCGGGCCGGATGGTCATTTCGCCGGTCTTGCGGGGCGGGTGGACGCACAGTTCGATGCCGCGGGCGTTTTGGAGGAATGTCTGGTCGATGAAGACCTGCCGGCGGTCGGCGATGTCCAGGGGGCTGTTGGCCGGGGTGGGGGGGGGGTCGGTGTTGGCTGCTGGAGCGAGGGTGAGCCAGAGCCAGGAGAGCATCAGGGACGAGGAGGCGGAGGTGAGGAGGTTCATTCTTTTCTCCTTTTGCGGATCGGGTCGAAGGCTTGATAGCCGGCAAGTCGGGCGTTCGGGTTCGGTGGTCGCAGCCGGCCGCCGGTTCCCGTTTTCGCCGGCGGGGTCTGAGCCGAGGCGTCGGGGGGACCGGCGGTCGGGCCTGTGGCAAGGCTTGCGGAGGTTGGGCGGCGCTGCCGGTTGGACGGGAGCGTCGCGCGTGGCCGGTCACTGTGCCGGACGGTCTGCATCGAGGTCATCAGACGTCGCAGATCCTGAACGCTTGTTCGAGGGCTTTCAGGGCATCGCCTTTGGGGACGAATTCCTGTCCCACGAAACCCTTGTAGCCGGTGTCGGCGATGGCCTTCATGACGGCGGTGTAGTTGATTTCCTGGCTTTCGTCGATCTCGTTGCGTCCCGGGTTGCCGCCGGTGTGGTAGTGGAGGATGTACTCGTGGTTGGCCCGGATGGTGCGAATGATATCGCCCTCCATGATCTGGGCGTGGTAAATGTCGTAGAGAATGCCGAAGCGGGGGGACCCGACCTGTCTGGCGATGGCCGTACCGAAAGCGATGTGGTCGCATTGGTAGTCCTTGTGATCGACCTTGCTGTTGAGGTATTCCATGCAGATATTGATTTTTTTCTTTTCGGCGTAGCCGATGATTCGCTTGAGGCCCTCGACGCAGTTGCGGATGCCCTCGTCGTCTGCCTGTCCCTTGCGGTTGCCGGAGAAGGTAATGACGTTGGGCAGGCCCGCGTCGGCGGCGAGGTCGATATTCTTGCGGAACTCGGCCTCGAGGCGTGGGTGGTTTTCGCGGCGGTTGAGTCCGTCGCCGATGCTGCCGGCGCCGGGCACCATGGAGGCGGTCAGCCCGTGTTTTTTGGCCATGGCCCATTCGTCGGGGCCGATCAGGTCGATTGCCTGGTAGCCGATGCGGGCGGCGTGTTTGCACAGGTCCTCGTAGCTGAGTTTGCCGTTGTAGCACCACCGGGAGACGGACTGGCGGATCCGTCCCTTGGGTTTTGCGGTTGGCGGCTCGTCAGCCGCGCCCGCCTGGGCCGCGACCACTCCGCCGGCGATCCCGGTGGCCATCCAACCCATCACTGACCGACGCGAAACGCGAGTCTTGGACATGATTCACCTCGAAGGGGTTCTTGCGGAGGCCGGATTTGCCGGTTCCGGCCGGCTCTGCCAGGGTATCCCTCATACCCGCTCCGGTTCACGCGTATCACTATGCTCGGACTCGCACTGAAAGGCAAGCCGAGGGTAGTGCGGGGGGTCGTCGTGGAGCGGGGCGACGGTTGCGGAACGACGTGGAGGGGTGTCAGGGTCGGGGGGTGGTTTTCCGGGACGGGCGTCGTGTTATTCATGGCTTGTTTTTCACTGGGGCGGTGACGGGTTCGTTCACGGCTCGTGTTCGAGGGTCTGGACGCCGAAAAGCGCCAGCGCCAAACGAAGCCAATGGGTGGACGCAGTGGTCGAATCCGCGATTTCGAGCTCAGATGCCGAAAAGCGCCAGCGCCAAACGAAGCCAATGGGGTGGTCCACGTCTGGGCGGTCCGCGGTTTGCCGAGGCGAGGGGACGGCCGGTGTGTTGTCTGCTGCTGAGGCATACAGGCATGACCGAAGGCACCTCCGACGCGCTGACAACAAGCCGGCTGGTCCGGGAGTCGGGTGTTGTTCGGCCGCTCCTCCCGCTCCTGGAGTACCAGAAGCGGGACATTGAATCACCTGCCCGGTTCAGCTGGTGCTGCTGGTCGCGGCAGATTGGCAAGAGCTTCACCAAGTCGCTTCGCCGTTTGTTGCGGGGAATTGAGCGGCGGCGGACGCAGGTTTTTCTTTCGGCCGGTGAGCGTCAGAGTCGGGAGCTGATGCTGAAGGTTCGGCAGCATTGCCGGGCGCTCAATCTGGCCGCCAGTTTCCAGGGGAGTCGTGATTTCGCGGGCACCCGTTTTCGGCAATTGACGATCGAGCTGCCCAATGGTGTTCGGGTCATTGGCCTGCCGGCGAATCCGATCACGGCCCGGGGATTCACCGGTGACGTTTTTCTGGACGAGTTTGCGATGCACCGTGAGGACCGGGAGATCTGGGCGGCCGTGTTCCCGACGGTGCTTCGCGGTGGTGGGGAGCTTGACGTGGCCTCGACGCCCAAAGGGCGTGACAACCTGTTTGCGGAGCTGCGTGACAACGACCAGTTTGCGCATTCGATCGTGACGCTGGATGATGCCATTGCCGCGGGGCTCGAGATCGACGCCGGGCAGATTCGTCGCTCGATGCACGATGACGAGCTTTACCGCCAGGAGTTCGGGTGCGAGTTTCTTGACGAAGAGTCGGCCTTTCTGACCTATGAGCAGATCCAGCGGGTTGAGGATCCGGGGCTGGAGAGGGGTTTCGACCAGGGCTTGCTGGCCGCCTGCAAGGGGCCGCTGTATGTCGGCGTGGACATTGGTCGGCATCGCGACCTGACGGTGATGTGGGTTGTGGAGCGATGCGAAGGCGTACTGATCACGCGTGGCGTGCGTGAGAGCCGGGGAGAGCTTTTCCGGGGGCAGGTTGAGGTTTTGTTCCGGTTGCTGGAGCTGCGGCGTGTCTGCCGGTGCTGCATCGACGCCGGGGGTATGGGGATGCCGCTGGCCGAGGCGGTCATGGAGCGGTTTGGGTCGGGGCGGGTGGAGGCGGTGCAGTTCAGCGCGATGGTCAAGGACTCGTTGGCGAGTGGTCTTCGTCTGCGTGTTGAGGAAGGCACGATTCGGATTCCGGCGGACGAATTGATTCGCAACGACTGGCACTCGGTTCGCCGCTCGGTGGCGGTTGTCGGACCGGCTCGTTATGACGCGGCGCGGTCGGGCAGTGGTCATGCCGATCGATTCTGGGCGGCATGCCTGGCGGTTCGGGCGGCGGCGTGTGAAGGGGGCGTGATCGAGGTTGTGCGTGGCGAGGGTCTGCGGTTCGCGCGAGAAGGCGTATGGTAGGCAAGCCGAGGGCCGAAGGGTCGAGCGCGGAAGGGGTGGAGGGCAGGCTGCAACCGGTTGGCGGAGCGATGGGCGGTGGTGGGTCCTGGGTGTGAGCCGGGGCTTGGCGATGGCGGGGTGATCGGCGGGGCGGGATGACGAGGTTGAGGGGGGTCTGAAGAGGAGGGGTGGGCACGATGAGTTTGCGGGCCTGGATTGCTCATGCGGTGGGTGGCCGGCGGGATGGGGGTGGGCGGGTGCGGCTGGGGCGGATGGTGCGGCCGCTAGCGTTGGATCGGTGGCGGGACTATCCGGCGGATGGACTCACGCCCTCGCGGCTGGTGACTCTTCTGCGGGCGGCGGACGACGGGGCGGTGGACCAGGCGATGGCCTTATTTCAGCAGATGGAGGAGAAGGACGCCCATCTGCATTCGGTTGCGAACACGCGGCGACTGGCGTTGACCGGTCTGGGTTGGGAGATCGTGTCGGCGGTGGAGGTTCGCGAGGGTGTGGATCGGACGGCGGCGGATGAAGCGGCCGACCATGCCCGCGGGGTTCTGGCCGACATTGAGGGATTTGACGAGGCGTTGCAGCATCTGTCGATGGCCATGGGTCGCAACGTGGCCGTGGCCGAGAACGTGTATGACGTTGTCGAGGGGGAGCTGAGGCTGACGGATGTCATCCCGGTGGGTTTCGAGCGGCTCGCGTTTGACGCTTACGGTCGGGTGCGGATTCTCACCGAGCAGGAGCCGCAAGCCGGCATCGAGCTACCGGCTCACAAGTTTGTGGTGCATACGCCGCACACGGCCTGTGGTCATCCGATGCGTGGTGGGCTGCTGCGTGTCAGTGCGTTGTCCTATCTGGGCAAGCATTACGCGATGAAGGACTGGATGGTGTTCGCGGAGGTCTTTGGCATGCCGGTTCGGGTTGCGCGATACGAACCGTCGGCCACGCCGGAGGAGAAGCAGGAGTTGCTGGGCATGTTGCGTTCGCTTGGCACGGACGCGTCGGCGGTGTTCAGCAAGGCGGTGGAGCTGCAGCTGCTCGAGGCTGGCCAGGGCAAGTCACCGCCGCCGTACGAGAGCATGTGCAACTTCTTCAACCGCGAGTTGTCGAAGGCCTGGCTGGGCGGCACGTTGACCGTCGAGACCAGCGGGCAGACGGGCACGTTCAGTACCGCCCAGATCCACGACGAGGTCCGGCTTGATCTTCGCCAGGACGACATGGCCAAGGAGGCCCGGACGATCCGGCGGGACGTTCTCGCGCCGATCACGCGGTTGCAGTTCGGCCCGGGCGCGCCGGTCCCGTTTTTCCGGCGGCGGTATGAACCGCCGCATGATCTTCGCGAGCTAGCCGGCGTGTTGGACATTGCGGTGAACGATCTGGGCATGGCGGTGCCTGATCGCTGGGCTCGTCACGCGCTCGGTGTGCCGGTTGCAGCGGAAGGGGAGGCGGTTCTCCACGGCAAGCCGCCGGGGTGACGGTGCTGCCGGCCGGGATGGTTATTGATGCTGGTTGGGTCAGCAGTCTCTCCCACCAAAGGCGGGCCCATAGACCGGTCTTTGCAGGGCTAGTCGGCGAACGACCTTGGTGGTAATCTCCTTCTTGAGATTAGCCCGCTTCACGGGGCTTCGCATTCTACGTGTCGTGCAACCGGGACTTTCCCATCATGCCCAGGAACGTCCACAGCGAGATCAACCTCCACATGATGAGGTGGTCGCATTAATGAACTGGAGGCGGCTCGAGGTGGGCGAGGATGCGGTTCTTGCTCTTTCTTTCTGCAAGCCCGCGCCTTGATGGTTGTCTTCTTCAGGTCTCGGCTGAGTTGAGTCACGACTAACCCGGTTGCTGGAGGATGGTCGGTGATGAGCAGATCCCATCTGATGACGTGGGGGTTCGGGATTGTGGGTTGGGCCGCCGTTGCCTTGGCGGCCGATTCGCAGGCGACACGACCGGGGGCCGGGCGTGTGGGCCTGGTTGGTGAGGCGGGCATCGAGTTTTCGCTGGTGGCGGGCCGGCTGCATCTGGTGTCGTTGCGTGGTGGGCGGGGCATGGAATGGGTGGTGGCTTCTTCGGGGAAGGCCTCGCTGTGGGGACTGGCTCTGCGCGGGCCGGGGGGAGCTGCCGCGGAACTCGAGAGTGATGCCTTGTCCGCGCCGGAGGCGAAGGGTGACGGCTCGGGGGTGGGGTTCAGGTGGAAGGCCCGTGTGGGCGAAGGGGAGGTCCAGGTGAGCCTGACCGCATCGAGCAGCGGCCATGACGGTCTATCGAGCTGGCGACTGGGTGCGGTACTTCCTGACGGCTGGAGTGTTGTCCGGGCCGACTGGCCGATTCTGGCGCACCTGCGAACCGGGTCCGGTCTGAAGATGGCGGCGCCGTTTGGCTGGGGGCTTGAATACGAGGTGAAGCCGGGCATGGGCTACGAAGCCACCTATCCTTCGCTGGTCGCGTCGATGCCGTTTGTGGCGTTCTACGGTGGCGGCGAGGGGCTGTACGTCGGCATGCACGACCCGAAGGGCAACCACAAGCATCTGGCGGTCAAGGCCCGGGAGGACGGTGTGGGTGTGACCTTCACGCACTGGGCGGCCGCCTCCGACACGGTGAGTGGCCGGTACGCACCTGGCTTTGAGGCGGTCATTGGTGTTTTTGACGGCGACTACTGGGACGCCGCCCAGATCTATCGAGCTTTCACCTACCAGACGCCGTGGGGTGGGGCGTGCCATGGCCTGAAGCTCTCGGACCCGAAGCGGGCGGTGCCTGCCTGGCTGAAGGACATTGAGCTCTGGCTGATGCCTGGTCCGGAGCCGCTCAAGAATGTGGACATGTGCCGCAAGGCTGCGGAGTTCTTCGGCGTCCCGATTGCCCTGCACTGGTACAACTGGCACGAGATTCCGTTTGACACGCTCTATCCCGAGTATTTTCCGGCCAAGCCGGATTTCCGGGAGGGGGTGAAGGCTCTCCAGGGTGCGGGCTTGCGGGTCATGCCATACATCAACGGTCGGCTGTGTGACCGGAACTCGAAGACCTGGGTGCAGGAGGGCGGGGACAAGGCCGCGGCCCGGCAGGAGAATGGTCAGCCGTACACGGAGGTTTACGGCTCGAAGGTTCCTCTCAACGTCATGTGTCCGGCCACGGTGCAGTGGCAGAACAAGATCGCGGGCATTGTCGACCGGTTATTCAGCGAATGTGGTGTGGACGGTGTGTACATTGATCAGATTGGGGCGGCCGGTGCGGTCCGCTGCTTTGATGCGGGGCATGGTCATTCCGTGGGCGGGGGCACGTTCTGGTTCGACGGCTACCGCAAGATGCTGGACCGGATCCGCGCGAGGATGCCCGAGGACCGGATGCTGACGACGGAGGAGAACGCCGAATGCTGGAACGACCAGCTCGACGCCTTGCTCATGGTCAACACACCGGCGGTGGGTGGCCGACGGGTCATTCCGCTCATGCCGACCGTTTATGGCGGGCGGGTGATCACGTTTGGGTTTCAGTACATGCACGGGAGCGACATTCCCAAGTCGCTGCCGTTTCGGGCGAAGATGGTTCGCGACTTTCTGTGGGGTGCGCAGCTTGGTTGGCTGGGTGTGGAGGGGATCATGGCCGACGGCGCCCGCAAGGAGGCCGAGTTCCTGCGTAACCTAGCCAAGGCTCGTCGGGGAGGGCATGAGTTCCTGCTGGAAGGTCAGTTTCTCGGCGAGGTTGAAGTGATTGGTGATCAGCCGCGGCTCAAGGGTGCAGGCTCGGCGGGCGGCGGTGAGTACGCGATCGATCTGCCGGTGGTGATGGCCACAGCCTGGCTGGCCGCGGACGGCACGATGGGGTTGGCGGTGGCGAACATCAGTGACGAGCCGCGGGCGGTGGAGCTCCGCCCGCCGTGGGGCCGATTGCGTCTGGCGCGTGCCTGGTGTGGAGAAGGGGTCGAGGCGGCCGGGGAAGGCTCGAAGACGATTCCGGTTTCTGTTCCCGCCGGTGGGGCCTGTGTTGTCCGTGCCCGCTAGATGGAGGGGCCAGTCTGAGGATCGTCGTCGCACGGGGTGACAGGCGGTGGTTATCTGGCTATAATGCTGTCGCCGCAGACCTGCCCCGGGTGGAAGACGGAGATTCAGCATGCGACTGGGAGGTTGTCTTGTTGCGGCCGCCATCCTGTTGGCGGTCGGCCATTGGATTCCCTGCGAAGCGAGGGAGAGGCAGGCGGTCACGATTTCGTACGTAGTCGGTCCGCCCCAGCCGCTGCCTGACGGGCTCAAGGCGGTTGCGGTCATTGACTCGGGGGTCAAGACGGAGGGTGCTCGGCAGGACGATCGTGAGCGGAAGTGGTCGACGATTGCCGCGGACATGATCGAGTCGATGCTCCAGAATGGCGTCCAGTTCGGCTCGCCGGTGGTGGTGGCCAAGCGACGAGAGACGCAGAAGGTTCTGGCGGAGCGCGATTTGAAGCTGGCTGGCCTGGTCGAGGGTGAGGTCGCCGCCCGGGCGGGGAAGCTGCTTGACGTCCAGGGTCTGGTCACCAGCCGGATCACGGTCAGGGTGGACGTTGAGAAGAGCAGCAAGTCGACGGTTGACTGGCTGAGCATCATGGGCGGGTTTGCGGATCAGATAGGCGAAGTACGATCGCCGCGGGCTCGAGACCGCGAAGGTGAAGTCCGGCGGCCGCGTGTCTATGGCCAGCCGCGGTATGTGTATGATCCGCGGGAGGCTTACTCGCATGATCCGCGTTACTCGGTTGATCCGCGGATGGTGCGGATCAGGCCGCTGCCGGGGAGCCCGTACGCTCCGGTTGGTCCGGTTGTGGTTGTTCCTCCGGGGCCGGCGGTTGTGCCGGCACCGCCGGTCACGTCCCTTTCCGGGCGCGCGGCGAGCGGTGGGCTGACGTTGAAGACCAAGGAAGTTGAGGAGATCAGCAGGCACCTGACGGTGCAGTGTTCGTTCTGCCTGATTGACGCCGTCACCGGTGCGGCGATCGTGCAGTACTCCACGACGCCGATCCAGAAGAAGGACACGAAGTCGCCGGATTTTTTCTTCGGGGGCAGCATTGACGAGGGTGATTTGGATCCGGTGGATCATTTCATTGGGGAGCTGGTTGAGCGTGCGACGCAGGAGTTTGCGGGGCAGGTTGTACCGATTCGGGTGCGGTACAGCACTGAGGTGGTTGGTCATGGCAAGGCTGGCGAGGGTGCGGTTCGAGCGCTTCGGGCGGACGATTATGCGGCCGCGTTTCGGGGCTTCGCGGCCCGGCTTCGCAAGGAGCCGGAGGAGGCGGACACGGCTTACGCGATGGGGGTGGTGGCGGAGCTGATGAGCGATCCGGTTGGGGCTCTGGAGCTGTACCGCCGGGCGGCGTCGACGGCTGGTGTGGACAAGGAGGAGCTGGCCGTGTATATGGCCGCCAAGGAGCGGCTGACCGCTCACCTGCACAGGATTCTGGTACCGCTGGCCAGTCAGCCAGCTGCGTCGCGGCGGTGAGCTGGGGGGGGATGAGAGGCGGCATTGGGCGGGTTGGAGTGTGTGCCGGGCGGGGGTGGACGAGGGCCGGGTGGTGGTTTTCCCTGGTTTTCTCGATGAAGGTCTTCTGGCGGAGGGGGCTACCTGATGCTCATGCCCTTCGCCTTTGACCTCTTTTTCCTACTTATTAACACCATATGGCTACTGCTGGTAGTTTTGGGTTTGCCGGGCAACTGGCTGATCGTGGCCACGACGGCGGGGGTTGCGTGGTGGCAGTGGGATCCGGATCATCAGCTTTTCAGTCCGTGGACGTTGGTTGTTCTGGTGGCTGTTGCGGCGGTGGGGGAGGTGCTGGAGATGGTGGCCGGTGCCGCGGGCGCCAAGCAGGCGGGCGGATCGGCTCGTGGTTCGGCGGGGGCTCTTGTCGGAGGGCTGATTGGAGCGTTGGCGGGCACGGTGATGATTCCGATTCCGCTGATTGGCTCGCTGATGGGGGCTGCAGGCGGTGCGGCGGTGGGTGCGTGGGCGATGGAGATGAGCGGCGGCCAGGAGATGGAGGTTTCGGTCCGGATTGGGGTAGGCGCGGGCATTGGGCGTCTGGTGGGCACGCTGGTCAAGCTGGGGGCAGGGGTGGTCCTGTGGCTGATCGCGGCGGTGGCGCTGTTTTGGCGATAGGGTTTTTTCCCAGGAGGAGAACATGAGTCGAGGGATCTCGGTTTTGTGGATGGTGTGTGCGAGCCTGCTTCTGGTGGGAGGAGGTGTGCGGGCCGCCGAGGATGACCTGCCCGCCGGCGAGGTTGACGACGCGGTCATGGCCTCGGCTGAGGAAGTGAAGGCGATGAGCGGCTGGGTGGGGGGTGCGTTTCTCGGGCAGCCGGCCCCGGTTTCACCTCGGGTGATCCCGATCGAGGTTCGCCGCCAGGATCACAGTTTCCTGCACTTTGGCCGGTCGTGCATGGAAACGCCTCTGCGTATTGGCGATCGCGATTTCGCGCATGGTTTGGGGACGCACGCCCACAGTGAGATCGTGGTGACCGTGCCCAAGGGGGCCAAGCGGTTCAAGGCATTTGCCGGCATCGACCACAACTTCGACACCCGGGGCGTGAACGGCAGCGTACAGTTGAGCGTGGAGATTGGCGGCCGGGAGGTGGTTCGGACGGCGACGCTGCGTGGCGGTGACACGGCGGTGCCGATTGACGTTGACCTGCCGGAGGGGCTGGACAAGCTGGTGCTGAAGGCAGACACCACGGCCGACGGACCGGCCTACGATCAGTGTGACTGGGCTGATGCCCAGCTGGTCATGGAGGACAGCAGTGTTCGATGGCTGGACGAAGGGTATGGGGTGGAGCCGTTCATGGGTCCGAAGGTGCCGTTTTCGTTTGTGTACGGCGGCAAGGAATCGAAGGTCCTGATGGGGGGTTGGAAGCGGACGGTTGAGACCGCGGAGCGTGACGACCGTCTGGTACACAGCGTGAGATGGGCCGATCCTGAAACGGGTCTGGAGGTCACCGCGGTTGTGAGCGTTTTTCGCCGATATCCGGCGGTTGACTGGGTTCTCCACTTCGAGAACAAGGGTGGCCGTGACACGCCGATTATGGAGAGGATCCAGGCTCTAGATCTGGAGCTGGCGACCGGCAACAACAGACAAGCGGTTGTCCTGAACCAGATCAACGGGGACACCTGCAGTGCGGCCGCGTTTCAGCCGGTAGCGACGTCGTTGGACATCGGCAGGAATATCCGGCTTGCCCCGACTGGCGGCCGGCCGGCGTCGATCAGCGCGTTTCCCTTTTTGGACGTGCAGTATGGCGGTCAGGGTCTGATCACCGCGATCGGCTGGACGGGCCAGTGGGCGGCTTCGCTGGAGCGTGGCCAGGGTGGCCGGACCCTATTGCGGGCGGGCATGGAGCAGACTCACCTTCTGCTGCATCCGGGAGAGCGGATTCGCAGTCCGCGCATTCTTCTGCTGGGTTGGACGGGTGATCGCCGGGCGGCCCACAATCGTTTTCGTCGCCTGATGTTGTTCCACTACATTCCGAAGCGCGGTGGGCGGCCGGTGCGGATGCCGATTGCGATTCAGACGTTTGACCGTTACTGGAAGCGGCCGGGGTGGGCGACGGAGGCTGGCCAGCTCGAGTACGTCCGGGTAGCCGCGCAGCTGGGTGTTGATTCGGTTTGGCTCGACGCGGCATGGTTTCCCGGCGATTTTCCCAACGGGGTCGGCAACTGGTTTGCCAAGCCGGAAGCCTTTCCCCGGGGTCTCAAGCCGGTCAGCGATGCCTGCCATGCCAAGGGGATGCGGTTCATTCTGTGGTTTGAGCCGGAGCGGGTTGGGGCCAACACGGCGATCGCCAGGGAGCATCCCGAGTTTGTCTTTGGGGGCAAGGAGGGTGGCCTGTTCAAGCTCAATGATCCTGAGGCCCGGCGGTTTTTGACGGACTTATTGGCCCGGCGGATTGAGGAATATGGTCTGGACGTGTATCGCAACGACTTCAACATCGATCCGTTGTCGTTCTGGCGCAAGAATGACGGGCCGGACCGGCAGGGGATGACCGAGATCCGTTACGTGGAGGGTCTTTACGCGATGTGGGATGAATTGCTTGCCCGACGTCCCGGTCTGGTCATTGACAACTGTGCCAGCGGCGGGCGGCGGATCGATCTGGAGATGTGTTCGCGTTCCGTGCCGCTCTGGCGAAGCGACACCGGCTGTTCGCCCGGTCACCCGGAATGGAACCAGAGTCAGTGTCAAGGCCTTGGCGAGTATGTGCCGCTTCACGCGTTGGGATGCTGGTCGCCCGAGGCCTACGAGTGCCGGAGCGCGGTGACGGCGGGGGCGATCTGCGAGTGGGGTTACCTGGAGGAGGGTTTTCCGACGGCCACGGCCAAGGCGGCGGTGGCCGAATCACGAGCCAACCAGCGGTACTGGTATGGTGATTTCTATCCGCTGACGCCCGTTTCGCTGGCCGCGGATGCGTTTGTGGCCCATCAGTATCATCGGCCCGATCTTGATGCGGGCCTGGTGCTCGCCTTCCGGCGCAGCGAGTGTGGTTATGTGGGGATCATCGTCGGGCTGGCCGGGGTGAAGCCGGACGTGAGCTACGATGTCGAGTTCATTGATGAGGCCCGAACGAGCACGCGTCGGACGATGCGCGGCAAGGAATTGCAGGCTGGGCTTGATCTGCGCATTCCTGTTCAGGGCCACAGTCTGGTGGTGCGATACGCCCCGGTGGGCGGCTGAGGGGAGGGCGGCTCGGGGGGGTTCATGGGGGCGGGGCATCTGGATCGACGAATTGGGCGTCGACATCGAGTGCGGCCGCCAGGCGGTCGAGGTATTCCTCGCGGGTGATTTCGGCGATGCCGAACTGTTCGAGATGGGGCGTGGTGAACTGGACGTCGAGCAAGGCGAAGCCGCGGTTTCGCAGTCGCTCGACGAGGGCCACGAGGGCGACCTTGGAGGCGTCGGTACGGCGGTGGAACATAGACTCGCCGAAGAAGGCGCCGCGGAGGGCCACGCCGTAGAGTCCGCCGGCCAGCTCGCCGTCCTGCCATGTTTCGACGGAGTGGGCCAGTCCGAGCTGATGCAGCCGGACGTAGGCGGCGATGATGGGTTGGGAGATCCAGGTTCCCTCCTCGCGGTCGCCGCAGGCCCGGATCACCCGTTCGAAGCAGGTGTTGAGCCGGATCTCAAACTGGCCGCTGCGACATCGCCGGCCGAGGTTTTTGGATACCCGGAACGCATCGAGCGGCAGGATGGCCCGCGGGTCGGGGCTGAACCACTCGACCTGGCCGTCGACATCCATGGGGAAGATGCCGTGGGCGTAAGCGGAGACCAGTACCTCGGGGGTGAGGGGGATTACGGTCGACATCAGCCACCGCCGACCGATGGTATCGGGTGGTCATTGCCTTGGGCAAGTCTAGCCCAGGATAGAGCCGCTGCCGGTACTGATGCCCTTGAGGCGCATCTTGAGTTCCTGGGGGTTTGGCGAAGCGGCGTAGGCCACGTGGATATCGATAAACTCGGTTTCCACCAGCCGCTTAAGGCACTCGTTCATATCGAGCATGCCCTCGTTCTGCGACGCCCGGATGACCTTACTGAGTTCGTCGTCGCGTTTCTCGTCGATGAGTTTGCGCACGGTTGGGCTGCCGAACATGATTTCGACGGCGGGGACGCGGGCGACGCCGGGCTTGATGCTGGGCAGGAGTTTCTGGCAGATGACCGCCTGGAGGTTGAACACCAGGGTCTGGCGGACCAGGTCGCGTGAGCCCTCGGGGATGAGGTCGAGGATGCGGTTGATGGTCTGGGCGGCGCTGGAGGCGTGGACGGTTCCGAAGACCAGGTGCCCGGTCTCGGCGGCGTTGAGGGCGGCGGTGAAGGTTTCCTCGTCGCGCATTTCGCCGATGAGTACGACGTCGGGGTCCTCGCGCATGAGGTACTTGAGGGCGTCGGCGAAAGTCTGGACGTCGACGTGTACCTCGCGCTGGTTGACGAGGGCCTTGCGATCGGTGAACAGGTACTCGATCGGGTCTTCGATGGTGACGATGTGGCAGGCCCGGTGGGCGTTAATGTAGTCGAGGGCGGCGGCGATGGTGGTGGACTTTCCGGAGCCGGTGATGCCGGCCAGAAGGACGAGTCCCTGGTGGAACTCGGTGATCTTGTAGATTGACTTGGGCAGGTAGAGCTCATCGAAGTTCAGGATGTTCTTGTTGACGCGGCGGGCGGCGACGCTGAGCGAACCGCGCTGGCGGAAGATGTTGACACGGAAGCGGTCGGAGTCGCCGAGCTGGTAGGCGAAGTCGGAAGCGCCCTTTTCGAGGAGCTGTTTTCTCTGGTGATCGTTCATGATTTCGAACCACAGGCGTTCGACTTCCTCGGGTGACAGGGGCGGGCCCTTGATGGGCTTGAGATCGCCCTTGTGGCGAACGTGGACCTGGGCGCCGCTTTTGAAGTGCAGGTCGGATGCCTTGATGTCGATGACGTAGCGGAGGTACTTGTGGATTTTGGGTTCGCGAGGTCTGGTTCGGTGTCGTTCGACGGCGGCTGCGGGTTGGGCGTCGAGGATGGCCACGTCGCCGTCGCCGGTTTCGATCTCCTCCAGTGCCGGAGCGGTCTCGACGGGCTCGTCGCCCACGTGGGTGCGTTCGCTGGCACGTTCGTACATTTCGGTATCAGCCATTCCGCATTCTCCGCGACTCTAGACCCGATGACCTCTCACAGTCGTACGGGTATTCCCCGGTCGGCCATGAGCCGTTTTGTTTCCTTGATGGTGTACGTTCCGAAGTGGTAGATGCTGGCCGCGAGGGCGGCGTCCGCCTTGCCGAGCGTCACCGCGTCGGCGAGGTGTTCCGGCCTGCCTGCGCCGCCCGAGGCCACCACCGGGATGGTGACCGCTTCGGATACGGCCCGGGTGATTTCGAGGTCGTAGCCGTTTTGTGTGCCGTCGGCGTCCATGCAGGTGAGTACGATTTCGCCGGCCCCCAGTTTTTCGACCTGTCTGGCCCAGGAGACGGCTTCCAGTCCGGTCGGTCGCCGCCCGCCGTGGATGTGGACGTCCCAGACTTCCCGGTCGTGGTCGCGGATTCGTTTGGGGTCGATGTTGACCACGATGCACTGTCGCCCGAATCGTTCGGCTGCCCGGCGGATGAAGTGGGGGTTCTTGACTGCGGCGGAGTTGATTGACACCTTGTCGGCTCCGGCGTTGAGGAGTTGGCGGATGTCGTCCAGATTGCGGATGCCGCCGCCGACGGTCAGGGGCATGAAGACCTGTTCAGCGGTTCGGCTGACGACGTCGAGGATGATGTTGCGTTCCTCGTGGCTGGCGGTGATATCGAGGAAGACGAGTTCGTCGGCCCCCTCGGACTCGTAGCGTTGGGCGATCTCGACGGGGTCACCCGCGTCGCGGAGATTGACGAAGTTCACGCCCTTGACCACGCGGCCGGCGTGGACGTCCAAGCAAGGAATAATCCGCTTCGCGAGCATTGCAGGTCCTTTGCCTTTACCATTCCCACACACGTAGTGAATCGCGCGCATCCCGAGTGCGATGGTGTGACCTCGGGCGGGGGCGGGCGGCGACATGCGGATGAGTTCACCTTGGCCGTCCGCGGGTGTTTTCATCTTACTGAAACGGGGAATGCGGTTCAAGGCCGGTGGCGGCGGCGGGGCCGCGGCGGGGGTTTTGGCGGGTGGTCCGGCCGGCAGGGGTGGCTGGCCCGGCGGTCGAGGGGCGACTGGGGGTTTGTGGCGGGCCGGTGTCTGGTGTGTTGCGGCTTTGTCCGGTGATTGACTGGGGCTGGCCGGCCCGAGTAACCTGGGGTGGTTGCCATCCGTTCGTTGAGGCTCGCATGGAGAGGGCCTCGGAATCCAGTCGTGGGTTGACTCGCTACGGTGAAAATGTAAGCCATGGCCCTTCACACTGTCGACATCGCCATTATCGTTGCCTATTTTGCGACCGCGGTGCTCATTGGCCTGTGGGTTTCCCGTCGCGGCTCGAAGGATCTGGACTCCTACTTCCTGGGGGGCAAGTCGCTGCCGTGGTATCTGCTGGGGATTTCCGACGCCTCGGGGATGTTTGACATTGCCGGCACGATGCTGCTGGTGACCTGGTTGTTCGTTTACGGCGTCAAGAGCATCTGGCTGCCGTTCATGTGGCCGGTCTTCAACCAGGTCTTCCTGATGATGTTCTTGAGTGCCTGGCTGAGGCGCTCGAACGTCCTGACCGGGGCGGAGTGGATTGAGACGCGGTTTGGTCGTGACACGGGGGCGAACCTAGCTCATCTCAGCGTGGTTTTTTTTGCGTTGGTGAACGTGATCGGGATGCTGGCGTATGCGTTCAAGGGCATAGGTAAGTTTGCCTCGGTGATGTTGCCCTGGAAGCTGACGGCGGCGACGGAAGGGTTGTTCAACAACGACAATCTCTATGCGGTCGTTATTCTTGGGCTGACGTCGCTGTACGCGATCAAGGGGGGCATGATCAGCGTGGTCATCACGGAGGTTCTTCAATTCACCATTCTGACAGTGACCTCGATAACGATAGGCATTGTCGCGATCTGGAAGGTTTCGCCGGAGACGATCCAGGCCGCGGTTCCTGCCGGCTGGTCGAATCCGTTTTTTGGTCTGCGTCTGGACATGGGCTGGACGGGTCTTTTTGACAAGGTGAACGACACGATCCGCGCGGACGGAAACGAGTTTTTTGGCATCATCATCGGTCTGATGTTCTTCAAGGGCATTCTGGCCAGTCTGGCGGGCCCGGCGCCGAACTACGACATGCAGCGGGTGCTGGCGACCCGCAGTCCGCGGGAGGCCTGTCTGATGAACGGGATGGTCAACGTCGTTCTTTACTTTCCCCGGTACATGATGGTGACCGGTCTGACGGTGATTGCCCTGGCCTTTTGCATGGCCGACCTGAAGGCGATGGACAAGCCGGACTTCGAGAAGGTGCTGCCGATGGTGCTGACCGAGCACATTCCGCAGGGTGTGGTGGGTTTCCTGTTGGCCGGCCTGCTGGCGGCGTTCATGTCCAACTTTGCCGCGACGATCAACGCCGCCCCGGCCTACGTGGTCAACGACATCTACAAGCGGTTCATCAGCCCGGGCTCCTCCGCCAAGACTCATGTTTTTCTGAGCCGTGTCGCTTCGGTGGTCATTCTTGCCATCGGGATCCTGTTTGGCCTGATGACCGAACGGATCACCACGCTGGTCATGTGGATCGTGGGGGCGCTGTATGGTGGGTACGTGATGGCCAACGTGCTCAAGTGGTACTGGTGGCGATTCAACGGTTACGGTTACTTCTGGGGTATGGTCTCGGGGCTGGCCGGGGCGATGTCGGTGCCCTGGATCGTGGAGCAGGTTCTTGGTCGGGACGTCAACGCGATGTACACTTTCCCGATCATCCTGGTCATTTCGGTGGCCGGGTGCATTCTCGGCACGCTGCTGACCGCGGCGGAGGACGACGAGATTCTGAAGAAGTTCTACAGGACAGTTCGGCCGTGGGGCTTTTGGGGGCCGATTCGGGACAAGGTCCTGGTCGAGGATCCGAGTTTCCGGCCGAACCCCCGCTTCCGGCGTGACGCCAGCAATGTGGTAGTTGGCATCGTCTGGCAATTGTGCCTGACGGCGCTGCCGATCTACCTGGTCTTGCGGCAGTGGAACTGGATTGGGGCGATTGTGGCCGTGCTGGTGGTCACGACGATCTTCATCAAGCTGAACTGGTACGACAAACTGGACACCGACTGATGGAGGATTTGGCCATGTCTGGGTCATGAGCGGGCGAAGGCTTCTTGGGGCACAGTCGTGGGCGGCGCTCAGCAGCGGGAGTTTGACGAGCGGATGATGCGGCAGGCGATCGCCGAGGCCGAGGCGGCGTTGGGCAGCGAGGACGTGCCGGTCGGGGCGGTGGTTGTATACCAGGGCAAGGTGATCGGTCGGGGCCGCAACCAGCGGGAGTTGCTGAAGGATCCGACGGCCCACGCGGAGATGATCGCTCTGACTGCCGCGGCCGACGCGAGGAAGGCCTGGCGTTTGGAGGGGTGTGCGCTGTACGTGACGCTTGAGCCGTGCGTGATGTGTGCCGGGGCGATCGTTCTGGCCCGGATTGGGCGGCTGGTCTACGGGGCGGACGATCCGAAGGCGGGGGCCTGCGGGTCGGTGTATGACATTGTCGAGGAAGGCCGGCTCAACCATCGGGTCGCGGTGGAGCGCGGTGTGCTGGGGCCGGAATGTGGGGACTTGCTGCGGGAGTTTTTTGCCCAGCAGCGTTCGCGGGGGAAGAGGTGAGCCGCTTGCGAGCGGGACCGGATTCAGGCAGGTGGGGGCTTCACTGAAGAGGTGGTGATGTCATGCTCAGCGGGAAGGTGGTCATCGGATTGGGTGTGTGTGTGGCGGCGGCCTCGCTGGCGGGTTGTACGGCCACGCCGAGGAAAGGATCGAGTGGAGAGCGGCGTATGCACTACCAGGTCAATCGGCTCCAGGAGCCCATCGTGATTGACGCCAACTGGGACAAGCCCGTCTGGCGGGAGACCAAGCCACTGGAGCTGGGCTACTATGTGGGCAAGCAGCCGGAGCACATGCCCAAGGTTCAGGCCAAGCTTCGCTATGACGACGAGCATGTGTACGTCATCTGGCGGGTCGAGGACCGGTACGTCAAGGCGGTGGCCACGGAGAACCAGGGTCCGGTCTACAAGGACAGTTGTGCCGAGTTCTTCTTCACGCCGGATGCCGAGGTTGACGGCGGGTATTTCAACCTGGAGATGAACTGTGGCGGGACGATGCTTTTCCACTTCGCGGTTGTTCCGCGCAAGGGTTCGCCGATCGACCCGGTGGACATCGCGAAGATGGAGGTTGCCCATTCGCTGCCCAAGCGGGTGGATCCGGAGATCGAGAGGCCGACGACGTGGACGATCGAGTACCGGCTCCCAGTGTCCATCCTGTCGAAGTACCATCCTGGTGTGAAGAAGCCGGCTCCGGGTGTGGTCTGGCGGGCGAATTTCTACAAGTGTGCGGACCTGACCTCGCACCCGCACTGGTTGACCTGGTCGTACCTGGACGGTCCTCGGACGGACTTTCACGCGCCCAAGTCGTTCGGGACGATCGAGTTCCGGTGATGATCAGGCGTCCAGGGGGAAGATCTCGGTTGCCCGGATGCGCCAGGCTTTTCGCACGACGATACTGCCGACGTTGAAGAAGACGGCACCGGCCACCGCGGCGAGGAGCACGGGGAGGGAGAACCGGCCGAGCAGGTCGTGGTGCAGGATCATGTCCGCGGCCAGGATGTAGCAGGGCACGGCGAGGATGCGCATCAGGCGGGGGATTTCGTTCTCGCGGCGGATGTTGTTCCAGGTCGAGTCTAGAGGCCCGAAGAGGCAATTGATCTTCCAGGGGATCAGCATCGGTACTTGGCGGGCATAAGCGTCGTAGGCCGGCCCGTGCTGGGAGCGCAGATAGTTCTCTTCGCGGCGGATGACGGGTATGTAGGTTAGGAGGAAGGCGGGCAGGTAGAGGGCGGTGACCCAGGGGCTTCCGGAGATGAGGCAGATTCCCAGGTCGATGATGAAATTGGCCAGGTAGAAGGGGTGGCGAACGAGGCGGTAAGGGCCGACCTGGGTGACGACCTGGTTACGGACCAGGCATCCCTTGCTCCAGAAATGGAGCAGGGCTCCGAGGATGAACACCGCCAGGCCGGCGATGAGCCAGGAGGGCTTCATGTCGGCGAGGACGAGGCTGGCGATGATAAGCCCATCGCGAAGCAGGCCTCGGGGGGCGAACTTAGCGCCCCACAGCGAGGTTGACTCCTGAGGTTCGGCGATCGGCTGTGCGGAAGGGTTGAGGTCGCCCATTCGTTTGAGGCCCTTTCCAAGGCGCGGTGCGCGCGGGGGTATTATACGCCCAGTTCGTCCTCCGCGCAAGTCGGTGTGAGGATCACTTTGGCGATGGTCTCTGGGGTGGTGCGGGGTGCGGGTGTTGGGGTCCGTCTCGTTTGGTGGCAGGGCATGCCGTTGGTGGCCAGAGGGGGGTTAGCGCGGTGGGATTCTCTTTTCCGTGGGCTTTCGGGCGGGTAATCTGTCCGCGTGGTCAGAGCGGATACTACTTTTGAAGCGCGTGGATCGAAGTCGGGGCACGGTCTGGGGTGGAGTCGTCCCGGGGTGGTGGCGGCGGTCTTGCTGGTGGCTCCGTTTGTGCTGGTGGGAGTTGAGTCGGTTGTGGCCTTTGCGGTGGTTTTGATTGAGGGGATGAAGGCGACGGTGGTGCTGGCGGGGGCGGGTTTGGCGGGTGGATGGCTGATGTGGTTGTTGGGGCTGCGTGGTCGGCCCTGGCACGAGCGGGTGATTCTGGGGGCCGGGTTGGGGGTTGGTTTTCTGGCCCTGGCGGTGCTGGGGCTGGGCAGTCTGGGTCTGCTGAGTCGAGGGAATGCATTTCTTCTGGTGGGTATTGTTGGCGTGGCGGGGCTGGTTCGGCTGGCGGTTGATGTACGGGACCTGTCTGCGGCCAGTGTGCGGGCCCGGGACGAAGCGGCGAGGGCGGGTGTTTGCCGGCCGGGCGATCGGATGCTCTGGCTGTGGTTGTTGGTAGTGCCGTTTTTGGCGCTGACGCTTTTGGCCGTGTGTTTGCCGCCTGGGGTGCTGTGGCGAGAGGAGGGGAACGCGTACGACATTCTGGAGTATCATCTGGCCGTCCCGAAAGCCTTTCATGATCTGGGTCGGATCACCTTTCTGCCGAACAACGTGTACAGCAGTTTTCCGTTGAGTTACGAGATGCTGGCCCTGCTGATGATGGCGTTGCGGGGCGATGCGATTCAAGCGGCGTTTGCGGCCCAGTTTGTGAACGTTGCCCTGGCGGTCCTGTGGCTTGCGGCGGCCTGGTTGGCGGGGCGGACGTTCTCGTCGCGGGCGGGGATGCTGGCCGGTGTACTGGCGGGGGTGACGCCCTGGATCATGTATCTGGCGGGGATTGCGTACGTGGAGATTGGCATGTTGGCCATGGGCATGTGTGCGTTGGGGGCGATCTTGCGGGCCATAATGCCGACCGGAGTGGCGGGGGGGGAGACGGCGGCGGTGAGCGGATCATCTGCGGGTGGGGCGAGCTTGTGGGGTGGGCGCGGGCCGGAGGTGTGGGTTGCTCCCTGGCGATGGGTGTTGCTGGCGGGGATGCTGGCGGGGCTGGCCTGCGGCTTCAAGTACACGGCGGTGGTTTTGATAGCGGTGCCGCTGGCCGTGCTGGTGGTGTTCGAGGTGGCGGTCTGGTGGAAGAAGCTGGGGCATGTCGTCTTGTTGGTGCTGGTGTCGGGGGTGGTGTTTTCGCCGTGGCTGATTCGGAATATGGTCAACACGGGCAACCCGGTTTACCCGTTGGCATACTCGGTTTTTGGCAGCCGGGCGGGGGTGTGGGATGCGGATCTGGAGAAGCGCTGGCAGCGAGCCCACGGGTCGGCCGTGGCGGAGCGTTCATCGGTGCCGATGGTGGCCCGGGTTGTGGAGCGGACGGTGGCCGACGAGCGGATTGGGCCGGTGCTGGTTTTGCTGGCGGTGTGGGGGGCGTTGGTCCGGCGTGACCGGTGGACCGTCGGGCTGGCGGTGATGCTGGTGGTGCAATTCGTCCTGTGGCTGGGGGCGACTCATCTGTTTGCGCGGTTTGCGGTTGTGTTGTTGTTACCGTTGATCCTGCTGGCGGCGCGGCTGCTGGAACGTCCGGTGTCCGGTCTGTGTCGGGTTCTGCTGGCGGTCGTTCTGGTGCTGGGCGCGGGCTGGAATTTCTACGCGATCGGCGGGCTGTTCTACGTTCACACCCGTTTGGGTCCGAGTCACGAGCCGATCCAAGCCTATGACAAGCTCGAGTGGTTCGTGAAGGGCCTGTGGCCGTCGATGCAGGAGGTGGGGGCAATCAACGGTCTGGACGCGCGGGCCAAGGTCATGCTGATCGGGGAGGCGAGGACGTTTTATCTGCGGCGGCGGTGTGACTATGCGGTGGTGTTCAACCACCACCCGCTGGCTCAAGCGGCGCGGGAGATTCCCGACGATGAGGAGCTTCTGGACTGGCTTCGGCAAGAGGGGTGCACGCACGTCCTGGCTCACTGGGCGGAGCTGGGGCGTCTGGACGGGACCTACGGGCTGGACAGCGGGCTGGACGACGCCCTGATTCAGCGGCTCATGGCTGCCGGAATGAAGGAGGTCAGAGTGTTCAAGCTGAGCGAAAACGGCTCTCCTTACGCGACGTTGTTCGAGGTGCCTGGACATGAGTGACATCGTCAATATTGGGATCTGCACGGTGGATGCGATCGGCCAGACGGTGGACGACTATCCCCCTCCCGGGGGTTTGCGGCTGTTCGACAAGCTGACGTTGACCACGGGCGGGAACGCGACCAACTGTTCGATTACGTTGGGCAAGATGGGGATTGCCTGCGATATCATCGTCAAGGTTGGGAATGACGCGCTGGGGGATTTTGTGGTCAGCGAGGCGAAGCGTTACGGGGTGAACACCGCCGGGGTGATCCGGGGCAGCGGAATCCACACCCCGTACACGTTCGTGTGCGTCCTGTCGAGCGGGCAGCGGAGCTTCTTTCACACCATGGGAGCCAACGGCACGCTCTGTTACGATGACATTAACATGGACATCGTCCGCAAGGGCAAGTACTGCTTCGTAACCGGGACGATGGTGATGAAGACGTTTGACGGACAGCAGACGGCGCGGCTGCTCGCGGAGGCTCAGCGGTCGGGGGTGCGGACCCTGCTGGACACGGTGTACCTGGACACCGCCTCGACCCAGGTCTGGCACGACAACATTTTTCCATGCCTTCCGCACCTCGACTACTTCATTCCGTCGCAGCCGGAAGCCCGGGCGATCAGCGGGCTCACCCAGCCGTCGGAGATAGCCCGCCTGTTCCAAGCCCGGGGTTGCAGGAATGTGGTGATCAAGCTGGACAAGGACGGCGTATTCTGTCGCGATGGGGGGGGTCAGGAGACCCGCGTTCCCGCCTACGTGGTCGATCGAGTAATTGACACGACCGGAGCCGGCGATAGCTGGTGTGCCGGGTTCCTGGCCGGCCTGTCGAAGGGGAAGGCCATGACCGAGGCCGCGCTGCTGGGCAACGCGACGGCCGCGCATTGCATCCAGGCTCCCGGCGCGTCAACCGGGATTGTTCCGCTGGCCGAGATCGAGGCGTTCCAGAGGCGCACGCCGCTGCGCAAGTGACCGGCGGGGGTAGTCGAGGTGCCTGGCTGGAGTCGGTCTGATCCCGCCGTGGCTTCGCGGTGGCGCCTGGTCATGGTGTTTTCCGTAGCCGTGGCCTGTTAGCGTTCCTGCGGTGTCGTGATCCTGCCGAGCGCGATCCGCGCTTCATTCATCTGGGTCGGAATCATCGAGTTTTCTCCGGGAAGCCGGGCCTGAGCCGACGGCGTGGTCTCGGGGTCTGGTCCGGTGAGGGTGCTTCTGCGGGACGGCTGGTTTGGTATTCTCGGAGAGGCCGAGGAGAGGCGTGGGCTCCTGGTGCAAGTCTGGTGGTTCAGGTTTCGGTGGGGGACGGAGGTGGATGAATGGACCGGAGTGGTGGCGTGGTGGGTGGCGGGTCGGTTGCGGCCCAGGGTTCGGAGCGTTGTCTGGTGGCGGCCGCGGTGGTGGGTGTCGACGGGGTACCTGGGCGGGTGTTGCTGGTTCCATGGGGTGAGGTTGCGTCGGCGAATGGGTGTTTTGTGGTCGACGAGCTGTCGGCGCGGGAAGTGATGGCGGCGTTCACGGCTCACGGGACGGACGTGCCCATCGATTACGAGCATCAGAGCCTGGGTGGAGCGTACTCTTCTCCGAGCGGTCAGGCGCCGGCGGCGGGGTGGATTCGAGCTCTTGGGG